>NZ_JAQMIL010000095.1:0-33881 GCF_029990105.1 Bradyrhizobium sp. Arg237L
ATGCTCATGATGATGTCACCTATTCAAGGGGCCATCAACTACGGGCGTGAAGACAAGCAAATCGCCTCAGCTGTGTGTGTACCGAAAACCGGCTAGACCCGAACGTAGTGATGATGAAGCCCGCCAAGGATGGCGTGGGATTGAATGCCTCCTATCCGTTGAACCGGGCGAGAGACCGGCGCATCCTTATCCAACGACCGATGCGTTCTAATGTCATTGTAATAGCGGGCGTAGGATCGCAGGATCCGGCGGAGATGGGCGTCGCCCAAGACGACGAAATGGTCCAAACACTCACGTCGGATCGATCCGATCAGCCGTTCGGCACAGCCATTCTGCCACGGCGAGGCTGGGGCGGTCGGCTTGTCCCGGATGCCCATGGCGCGCAATCGGCGCGTGACAACGCTGCCATAGATCCGGTCCCGATCGCGAATGAGGTAATGCGGAGCCTCATCCCAAGGAAATGCCTCGGTTATTTGACGTGCCAGCCATTCCGCCGTCGGATTTGCGGTGACGTTGATCCAGACGAGGTCTCTGCGGTCCAGCCGGATGACGACGAAGGCCCAGAGCAGGTCGAACCCGATCGTTGGAACAACGAACAAATCCATGGCGGCAATGTCCGGCGCGTGGTTGCGCAAGAAGGTTTGCCATCCCTGACTGGGCGGTCCCCGTCGTTTAACCATGTACTTGGCGACGCTCGACTGCGCGACCTCAAACCCGAGCTTGAGCAGTTCGCCATGAATGCGTGGCGCGCCCCAAAGCGGATTGTCGACGCTGATCCGCCGGATCAACACGCGCAGCCCGGTGTCGATCGGCGGTCGGCCTCCTGGAGATCGCGACTTCCAACGCCAGTAGCAGCGAAAGCCGGCCCGATGCCACCGCACGAGCGTCTCGGGCCGGATGATGGTGAGGACCGACAGGATTGACGGAAACCAGCGATACAGCCGGACCAGGAACCAGCGATCCTGGTTCGTGAGCCGGACGCGACCATGCAGCCTCCGCCGCAAGACCATCAACTGCTCTCGCAGCACCGCGTTCTCAGCCTCAAGCCGCAACTTCGACTTGAACGGCGAGGCCAGGACGGCCAGCACGAAACACAGCAGCCCGATCATTCCGCCAGCTTAGGCGATTCCATCACGGCATCAACTCGGATGCGGTTTTCGGTACACACAAGAAGCGCTTCACGCAGGAGAAATTCGCCGAATTGTCCGGATTCACCCAACAGTATATTAGCGACCTGGAGCGTGGCCGTCGCAATCCAACCGTTGTTACTCTATTTGAACTCGCCAGCACATTGGGCGTTAGTCATGTCGATCTAGTCGTGCCAGACGATGAGGCACGAGACGAACGACCAAAACTAGGCAAGCGGCGGTGATTGAGTTGCAACCGTTCGCTTCAGAACAGATCCAACGCGTTTGCGACAGGCACAAAAGTGGTGTTGCGCCTAGAAACGCGACAAGCGAGCTAGGCGAAGTCGCTGAAGGGCACATGAGCTGACGTTCACTTTGCTAGTGCCGCGCCCGCAAATATCGACCACTTGCGTCGGCACCATGCGGGAAGACGGGTAGCCGCTGTCAGCCAGATCGAGGCCGTCCAAGGTCTCCGATAGGCGAGCTCAAGCAGCGCTCTGAACATCGGGGGAAGCTGCTGCTGAGATAAGACGTGATCGTCACGCAGCACGCCGCCGGACCTCCTGCGCGGGTCCTGAGCACCCATGTTCAAACTGGTTATCGATGATGATTGTCACCGCCGATAGGAAGGCAATCAGCAGGTGAGAGTGCTGGCCTTCGTCGCCGCGATCAATGAGGACGGAACTCCAGCCTTTCGCCGAATGCGTTGCTAAATTGATATGCTGCGTCCGCGATTCACGTCTCGAGGTCTTATGTCTCAAGTCGACTGGTTGAGTCATCTCCTGCACATCATAACCGTTACCGGCCAACTCGAGGTCCGCTGCGCCTACGGCGCACCATGGCGGATTATCTGGCCCAGGGCGGCGGCGAACGAGATCCCCTACCATGTCATAGTCAAGGGCCGTGCCATTTTCGAGGACCCGGATTCGAGAACGGTGCAAGAGCTTGGGAGCGGGGATATCGTGTTGCTCCCTCACGGTTCGGCGCATGTGCTGCACGACGGCAGCGGCGAAACGCCGATCAGGACGCACCAAAGCAGGGGCTCCGCAGGATGGATGTTGAGCGAGAACGATGGACCGGGTGAGCAACTCGATCTGCTGTGCGGACGATTTTTCGTCGTGCCACCCCATGATCGATTGGTCCGCAACTACCTGCCAGCAAATCTGGTCGTGCGGGCTCTGAAAAGCCACGGAGAAGAGGACATCCCGTCGGCATCGAGTCAACTTTCCGGATTGGTCAGTCTAATGCGAATGGAGTCCTCAGGCGACAGAGCGGGAGGACGCGCCATTCTGAACGCGCTTTCTTCGGTCTTGTTTACTCTGGTTCTCCGCGCCGCAAGCGAAGCCGGCAAATCCACTGAAGGCTTGTTGGCCCTTGCTGGCAATCCGAGATTGGCAGCGGCCATTGCGGCGATGTTCGCTGATCCGGCGCGACCCTGGAAGCTTCTCGAGCTGGCCGATCTATGCGGCATGTCACGCGCAACATTCATGCGCCAATTTCAGGACAAGTTAGGCCGCTCCGCCCTCGACCTGTTGACCGATCTTCGCATGAGCATGGCCGCCAACGAGCTTAAGAAGCCGAGGATCAGCACGGAAGCCGTGGCTGAGACGGTCGGGTATCAATCCGTCTCGGCATTCCGGCGTGTCTTTGCGGAGAGGATGGGGATGACGCCAGGGGAATGGCGCCGACTGGCGCACAACGGCGATGAGTCTGGATCGTCGCCAAAATGATCCTTTTGAGCACCAATTTGAGCAAATAGAGGCTCGAAACGATCAAGCCCGGCGGTAAATTGGCTTCGTCATCACCTGATAACGGAGTCACCTAATGAACAACACCGCTACAACCGCTGCCGATCCCGAAACCTCCCGTTCGCGGGCGCGGCCGCTGCCGACGAACGCCGTGATCGAAACAATTCTGAGCCGCAGTGCTGCGAAGTATTACGACTCGACGGCCGTCCTCAGCGACGATCAGATACGTGATCTCGTAAGGATCGGCACATCAGCGCCGACATCCTTTCATCTGCAGAACTGGCGCTTCATCGCCGTGCGCTCAAGCGAAGCGAAGGCGCGGCTGCTTCCGATCGCCTGGAATCAGCCCGCAATCACTGAAGCAGCCGTAACCTTCATCATCATCGGCCAATTGGCTGATGCCAGCACCGTCCCTGAGCGCCTGGCCCCAGTCGTGGAAGCCGGAATCATGCCGGCACATCTGGTGCCGGAATGGGAGGGGCCTGCTCGCGGCCTGTATGACAATCATCCGCAGCGCCAGCGCGACGAGGCCGTGCGCACCGCGAGCTTCGGCGCCGCAGCTATTATCTATGCGGCCCGCTCGCTAGGCCTGGGGTCGACACCGATGATCGGTTTCGATGCAGAAGCCGTGCACAGAGAGTTCAGCCTGGCCGAAGACGAAATCCCGGTCATGCTGCTGACCGTCGGGCCGGAGCGGCCTGGCAACTGGCCGCAGAAGCCGCGCCTGCCCGTGGCCGACGTGCTGCACTTCGCATAACCAACCCTGAAATCATTCATCTAAGGAGAATATCATGGCCAGAGCTGCTGCTCTGAAGCCGGAACACGTTCCGGCTGATTCGAAACCGCCCCTCGATATGTTCACCAAGAACATCGGGTTCACGCCAAACATGATGGCGATCTTCGCGCAAAGCCCGATCGCGTTTAACGCATGGGCCGCTCTGCTCGGCTCCTTGAGCAAGGCGCTCGACGTCAAGACACGCGACAGCATCGGCCTTGCGGTCTCCGAAGTGAACGGCTGCGACTATTGCCTAACGGTGCACAGCTTCACGGCGGAGCATATGGCCAAGCTGCCGGCCGAGGACATTGTCCTCGCGCGAAAGGGGCATGCCAGGGATCCAAAGCGGGATGCCGCCGTTCAGTTTGCACGCAAGATCATCGAGAGCCGTGGCCACGTCACGGACGCCGATCTGCAAACCGTCCGCGATGCGGGCTACACGGATGCGAACATCATGGAAATCGTCGCACTCGTGGCCATGTACTCGCTGACGAACTTCTTCAACAACGTGTTCCACCCCGACAAGGACTTCCCCGCCGTGGCACCGGCCGGCTCGATCTGAGCACGGTCCTCCCGGCTCGCAGATCGGGGAAGTTCGGAATCTGAAAACACCACACACATTAAAGGAGTCGAAGATGAAAGCGATTATTGTGACGGACCAGGCTGCCGGATTCGGCGGGATGAAGCTGGTGGAACGGCCCCAACCTCAACCAGCGATCAACGACGTTCTCGTCGAGGTCCACGCATCGGGATTCGTTCCGACGGAGTTGGAGTGGCCCTCGACCTGGACCGATCGTCGCGAGCAGGACAGAACTCCATCCATCCCTGGGCACGAGTTCGCCGGCATCGTCACGGCCCTTGGCTACGGCACGACGGGACTTTCGGTGGGACAACGCGTATTCGGCCTTGCCGACTGGTATCGCGACGGCACGCTCGCCGAATATATAGCGATCGAGGCGCGCAATCTCGCGCCCTTGCCGGGTGACGTCGATTTCAAGGTGGCCGCAAGCCTGCCGATCTCGGGCCTAACCGCGTGGCAGGGACTTTTCCAGCATGGCCGTCTTCAGACAGGCCAGAGCGTGCTCGCGCATGGTGCGGCCGGTGCGGTCGGTTCCATGGTGGTTCAACTCGCACGAGAGGCCGGCGCCTATGTCATCGGAACGGGACGCGCAGCCGACCGGCAGAAGGCGCTCGACTTCGGCGCAAATGAATTCGTCGACCTCAAGAACGACGTCCTCAAAGACGTCGGCCGAGTCGATCTTGCCTTCGACGTCATCGGCGGCGACATCCAGAAGCAGTCTGCGGCCCTTATTAAAGCCGGCGGGACGCTGGTGACTGTCGTGAGCCCGGCGGAGGCTCGGCCGCTGGACGGTTTGGCCATTGACTTCGTTGTGGAGGCTGACCGTGGTCAATTGAGTGAGATCGTCCAGAGGGTGCGAGACGGAAGACTGCGGACAAACATCGGACAGGTCTCCTCCTTGGATGACGCGGTCGCCGCCTTCAACTCGGCCCAGCGACGCCAAGGCAAGACGATCGTTCAGGTCCGCTTATAAGAGCTTGGGCAGAAAAAGGGGTTCCCCAGCGAGTTATGGTTCCGCGTCTGGATCGTGCCGAGTGTCTTGGCACGCATCCAGGCGAAGGATGGCGTTAGCTTTGCGCGTCCGTCCAGCTTGAGCTGCTCATTCGCGACCACGGGCATGAACCCCCCGCCCGATTTGCTCGGGCGGGGTTGGTGGTGCGAGGCTTACTCACCGTTCTTGCGCGGCCGCGACCAGAGCAGGGTGTAGCCCTCGCCGCCTTCGTCATCGAACAGGTTCGCGTAGATCGGCGCGTTGAACGAGGGGTCATCGAGCTTGAGCGAGAGGTAGTCGCGGCCCTCTTCGGAGCGCTTCGACCAGGCCGCGCCGATCTCCGCGCGACCCACATAGATGCGGTGGCTGGGAGCGTTGTCGTTGGATCGGTTGGTCTCGGCGACGATGCGGACGCCCTTGGCCTTCAGGCTCAGGGTCACGATCTCGCCCTGGAATTCGTTACCGACCTTCTTGAAAGAACCGATGTTAGCCATGTCACTTCTCCTGTTGTGTTTCGAGCCCGCGACCACCGCGGCCTCGATGGCGATCTAGGGCCGAGGACGATCGGCGACGCACCCGCTCGGGCCGAAGCGCAGCGGAGGACGTCGTTGTGGCGACTTTCTTGTCTCGCGAGGAATGGGCGAAGCCCAGGGGAAGAAAGTCGCATCAACGGCGTTGCGGCTCAGACGATCGAGGCGAAGCCGGTCTTCGGCCAGATCAGCCATCAACGAGGCCACGTGCGTCCGCGTGCTGAACCACAATCTCTGGAGAAGCGTGGCTATCTCGGTTTTGATGAACAAGAGGTCGGAACGATTCAGCGCAGAAGGAGAAACAATCTGCTGCAAAGGGCGGTATCGTCTCGCAAGAACGGATCGAGGTAACATCGCTCCGCCGCGGCTGCGTGGGCCGGACCGAATGCCGGCGGCTTGATCGAGGAGGTCCGAAGAGGACTGCCTCGCCCTTGCTCAGGTTTCGATCACCCCGTTCACCGCTCTGATGTACGCACACCTGATCCACGATGAACGCAGGAAACGGTCATCCCTCGGGCCATGCGGCCGTAAGAGTTAGGACGGGTTCTCCACCACCCCGCCCGGCTCGATCGGACGGGTCTCCGCCAAAATCATCAGGCGCCTCCACGACGTGACGCCAATGCAAACCGCGCCCAGGCAAGCGAAGACCTCACGCCAAGCCAGTGAAGGCACTCCGATCTGGGACAGGGCGAACACCACGTGATAGCCGGCGAGGGCGGCGGGAACAGCGAATGCCGTCGCGATCGCGATGCGCAAGGCCAAGGACCGAGTAATAGCGACGGCGACCTGGCCGAGGACGAGCGTCAGCGCACCGCCGGCCGTTGCGATAAGCAGCGCGCCGATGAGGCCTGCACCGCTCTGAAACGCCGTCATCCCGATACTCAGTGCGACGAAAAAAGGCAACGCATACACAGCGAGCGCAAAGATCGCCCAGCAGAACAAACCAATGCCGAGTGTGTTGAGAACAAGCCCAAGGGCGAGCATGGTGGTGGCTCCATGTGCATAGATGTACCAGTCGCGCTTTCCACCACCACCACGGCGCAACTCTGGAATATGAGACGACTGAAAGGAGGCGGAGTTGCGGCGTAGGCAATTTCGTCTCGATGGCTTGGAGTCGAGAAAGACGGCGCTCACGCGCCGCCGAACCTCCAGACAGGGATGCCTAGCCGCTTCGCCTTGTCGGCGAGGTTGTCCTGGATGCCCGTGCCCGGGAAATGCATGACACCGATCGGCAGGATTTCGAGTATGGCATCGTTGCGCTTGAAAGGTGCTGCCTTGGCATGTTTCGTCCAGTCGGGCTTGAAGGCGATCTGAGGCACCTTACGGGTGGTCGCCCATTTGGAGGCGATCAATTCGGCCCCCTTCGGTGAGCCGCCGTGGAGCAGGACCATGTCGGGATGCTTGGCAAGAACCTTGTCGAGACGATCCCAGATAAGGTGGTGGTCGTTGAAGTCGAGCCCTCCTGTGAGCGCGATCTTCGGCCCAGCGGGCAGCACGACCTCGGTCTCGGCGCGGCGCTTGGCCGCGATGAAGTCGCGGGAGTCGATCATCGCTGCGGTCAGCGTACGATGGTTCACCAGCGATCCCGATCGCGGGCGCCAGAATGAGCCGGTGTGAGTCTCGAAGCGCTCTATGGCCTGATCACGGAAGAGCTCCAGGCAGTTGCGGCGCTCAATCAGCGTGATGCCTTCCGCCGTGATGCGTTCGAGTTCGACGGATCGAACTTCGGAACCGTCCTGCTCACGCTGACTTTTCTGTTGCGCCTGTTCGTTGTCGTCGAGTTGGCGACCGATGCGGTCGACGGCACGATGGAACAGGTTGACGGTCGACCAGAGCAGATCGTCGAGGTCGGGCTCGAGCCGCGTATCATTCAAGGTCGCGACCAGAGCATCGAAGATATCGGCGACGGCGCCCGCGATTATCCTGCCCTCGGGAAGCGGCCGTGGGTCAGGCTGGTCCTCGAATGGGCGGTACCCGAAGAGTTGCAATTCGGTAAGAACTTGTTCGGTTGCAGATGCAGCGTGCGGCGGTTCGATGTCATCGTGGTCGGTCATGGAGGCGATCCTTTGCCGGATCGGCCGCGACCATCGCGGCCTTCGTGGCGATCACTGAGACGGCAGGCGGAACGGGCCAGAACCCAGAGCAGAGCGGAGGGCCGAAGCGCAGCGGAGGATGGCGGAGGCCGGCTATTTTGCTTCGCGATGCAAAGCGCGCTCGCCAGATGGCTAATGTGTCTTCTCGTCGCCGGCGCGCGGCGGAAAATAGCCGGACGCAGCCATTGCCGGCCCGAGCCGCTTGCCGTCCGATCGCCCTCTAAAAGGCCGTGGTCGCGTCCTCTTCCGGCAGTGGCCGCACCGCGACCGACCTGTCGACGCCCATCGAATTGCCGGGGCTATTCCGCGGTTGCCATCGACGAATGCAGGAAACGGACGACGTCCTCCGATACGAGTTGAAGTAGCAACGCTGCCCGGAGGGCCTCGAGGCCGAAGATGTGCAGATCTTCGTTGAAGTCGCCCAGCCGGGGCGACAATGCGATCGCTTCAATGCCGGCGGCTTCCGCGCGCTGGGTGAGAATAGCCTGTACGGCATCTCCGGCGGCATCTGCGTCACGGGCGA
Source organism: Bradyrhizobium sp. Arg237L (assembly GCF_029990105.1). NCBI lineage: Bacteria > Pseudomonadati > Pseudomonadota > Alphaproteobacteria > Hyphomicrobiales > Nitrobacteraceae > Bradyrhizobium > Bradyrhizobium sp. Arg237L. The sequence continues at coordinate 8,368 of NZ_JAQMIL010000095.1, forward strand.
TATAGAGTCGGCGTAGGCCAGACGGCAGCAACATAGCTGAGAGGTGATTGGCCGAGAGAGCAGCGGTCATGGGCAAGGTCGGCAGTACACAACGCAGCGACAGCATGGTCTCGATCCCCTCGCCCGCAGCGAGTACGTCGTCCACCAGGCCGAAGCGAACGGCGTTTCCAAGCAGGTCGCCCATGGCCCGTCGTGGCGTGTCGATCGGGGCCTTGCCGAGCCGCACGCGATCAAAGCCGTGTGGATCTAGCCAGGTGCGATGCACGCCGGTGATCCGTCCCTCGAGGTCCGTGACAGAGCCTATCATCGCCGGCCAGGTTTCAGTCGGCAAATGCTCCTCCGGTCGGTAGTAGCAACGTGGGTGGAAGCGCAGGCCACCACCATGGTGGATTTGGCTTATTCCACGACGTCGCAAATACGTTTCCACCAACGTCCCTTCGATCGGACCGGATATCGCAAAAAGTCGACGGGCGGCTTCTTGCGATCCGGCCTGCACGACTGGACGAACGGGTCTCGGGCGTGATTGCTCCTCAGAACGAGGCAGCTTCAGAAAGCGCCTCGCCTCCTCGGCGACCTCGCGGAAGTCTCGCAAGGCAAGGCTTTCTCGGATGATGTCGAGGAGATCGCCATGCTCCCCGGTCGCGGCATCGGTCCATTTGCCGGCGGGCCCCTTCGACGATTCCTGGAGCCGCACAAATAACGAGCGGCCCGGGGTGTTGTGGACGTCGCCAACCAGCCAGTACCGCCCCGCCCGCTTACCATTGGGGAGATAATGTCGGCACACCGCCTCGGCCTCGCGCGCGAGGCGGCGTGCCAGCTCGGAGACATCGCCGGACATCACGCGGCCTCCCGCTCACTGACGCCCGTAACCGGATAGGTGTCGAGCACCCTCGACAGGACCTCGATGCCGCTCGCGTCCGTGGGTACGAACATGCGCAGCTTCCAGGAGATGATCTCCCCAAAAAGGCCGTAAGCCCGGAGGCGATCGCGCATCGTGTCGTTGAAGCCGGACAATTCGATGCGGTATGCGCCCATCACCCGGACACGACGAAGCTGGAGTTCCTCCGCGAGATCGAGGACGGTCCGCCCCTCCATGAGCGCGGCAAAGGCAGCGTCCGGCGTTAGCGCGGGCGCGTCCGCCGCAAGGACGCTTGCGACCCAGGTCGCAGAAACCTTGCGGCCGATGATGCGTTCGCCCGCATCGGTCTGAAGGCGATAGACACGGGTCGATTCGTTCGGAAGCCGCTTCCAGATGGGGAGCAGCAAGCCCGCCACGACGTGTATCGTGCTTTCCGTGAACTCGGGCACCTCGGCAAGTTCCGCCAACCAGGCCGCGGTGAAGCGTTCACGGTCCGCTTCCACCCAATGGCTCTCCGCCATCAGATTCAAGGGGACCGTGTGCTGCTCCATTGGCCGGACTAGCCGGACGCGCCGCTCGATCTCGCCGTCGTCGAGCATGACGCTCGCAGTCGGGACCTGCACGGCGGCTTGTCCCGAGCGCTCATTGACGAGGAGGACGGCCTGACGATCGCAAAGACGAGCAAGAGCGTCATCCAGCCTCCCCGGATGATTGCGCTGACGCTGGGTGATCGTGAGCAGCCGAGTCTCGGCGCCAGTACCCGGATGGACATAGATCGTCCGCCGGTCGGCGACGACAAAGCTTTCGGCACGGAGCGTTTCCAGCCCGATGTCGTAGGTACCCGACACGACCGCGCCCTCGATCCGAGCGGTCAAGAGTTGCTCGAAAGCGGCGAACAGGACATTCTGTAGGTCGATGGTGAGCGCCAACAACCTGTTCAGAAAGGTCGTGATCGGCGGCAGGTCATCCCTGAGCCCATTGGCATCCATGAGCTTGAGACCGGTCGCATCCTCGAACCTCCCAAGCGAGCAGCCGTCGACCTTGCCTCGCGCGAGCAGCGTGTAGAGCTGACGCAACGCATCGCGACCGTACTGACTTTCGAGATTATCCTCTGGCCGGAACAGGCCCTGCCCGCCGGTCTGGCGCTGGCCGCGCGTAATAGCCCCCAACGTGTCGAGTCGGCGCGCAATGGTGCTCAGAAAGCGCTTTTCGGCCTTCACGTCGGTCGCAATGGGACGAAACAGCGGCGGCTGCGCCTGGTTGGTGCGGTTCGTGCGGCCGAGGCCCTGGATCGCGGCGTCAGCCTTCCAGCCGGGCTCGAGCAAGTAGTGGACCCGCAACCGGCGATTCCGGGCCGACAGTTCGGCGTGGTAGCTCCTCCCCGTGCCGCCCGCATCCGAGAACACGAGGATACGCTTGATGTCATCCATGAAGGCCAAGGTCTCCGCGAGGTTGGCGGAGCCGGCTCGGTTTTCGACCACGAGCCGATCACCCCTGCGAACGATGCGGCGCGAGCGGCCCGTCACCTCTGCGACCAGTTCGGTACCGAAACGCTGGATGACTTGATCCAGTGCCCCAGGTACCGGCGGCAACGACGCGAGCTTCTCGATGAGGCCGTCGCGTCGTGCGACGGCTTCCCGGCTCTCGACCGGCTGGCCGTCGCGATAGACAGGCCGGGAATAGAGGTTACCTTCAGAGTCGGTAAAGGGCTCGTAGAGCTGGACCGGAAAGGAGTGGGCGAGATAGTCGAGGACATACTCGCGCGGCGTGATGTCGACCCGGACGTCGCCCCACTCTTCAGTCGGGATCTCAGCGAGCCGGCGCTCCATCAGCGCTTCGCCCGTCGACACGATCTGGATGACTGCCGCGTGTCCAGCCTCAAGATCGTGCTCGATCGAACGGATCAGCGACGGGGTCTTCATCGAAGTCAGGAGGTGGCCGAAGAAGCGCTGCTTCGCGCTTTCGAAGGCGGAGCGCGCAGCTGATTTGGCCTGCCCGTTCAGCGTTCCCGTTGCGCCCGTGATGTTGGCGGCTCGCATCGCCGCATCGAGGTTGTTATGGATGACGCTGAACGCACCGGCATAGGCGTCGTAGATGCGGACCTGCTCCGGCGTCAGGTGGTGCTCGAGCAAGTCGTACTCGACGCCTTCATAAGAGAGCGAGCGTGCCGCGTAGAGGCCGAGCGCCTTGAGGTCGCGCGCCAGCACCTCCATTGCCGCGACGCCGCCCTCGACTATCGCCTCGACGAACTCGGCACGCGTGGCGAACGGGAAGTCAGCGCCGCCCCAAAGGCCGAGGCGTTGAGCATAAGCGAGGTTGTGGACCGTGGTTGCGCCCGTCGCCGACACATAAACCACGCGAGCATTCGGCAAGGCGTGCTGCAGCCTGAGGCCTGCGCGCCCCTGCTGGGAGGCCACCTGGTCACCGCGCTCGCCCTTGCCCCCGACCGCATTCTGCATGGCGTGGCTCTCGTCGAAGACGATCACTCCGTCGAAGTCGGAGCCCAACCATTCAACGATCTGCCTGACACGCGAAAGCTTTTCGCCACGCTCGTCGGTCCGTAGCGTGGCGTAGGTGGTAAATAGGACGCCTTCCGAGAGCCGTATCGCGGTGCCCTGACGAAACCGGGACAGTGGTGTAATCAGCAGTCGCTCCATGCCGAGCGCGGACCAGTCGCGCTGCGCATCCTCGATCAGCTTGTCGGACTTGCTGATCCAGACAGCACGACGACGGCCCTTGAGCCAGTTGTCGAGCAGGATCCCCGCGACCTGCCGCCCCTTGCCCGCCCCGGTGCCATCGCCCAAAAACCAGCCGCGCCGAAAGCGGACGGCATTCTCTGCGTCGTCGGGCGCGGCGGCGACAACATCAAAGGTCGCATCGACCGTCCAGGAGCCCGCGAGAAACTCGGAGTGCGCCTCGCCGGCATAGATGATGCTCTCGAGCTGGGCGTCCGACAGAACTCCATCCGCCGGCAGGGTGGAAGGCAGGTGCGGACGGTAGGACGGCTTCGGTGGCGCAACGGACGCCATCGCCGCGGACTGCACGAGCTTGGTCGGATGTGCGCGCGATCCGGGAATACGGATCGACTGCAATCCGTACTCCTCGTAAAGCGCGTCGGTGAGCCGGGCGCCTTCCGGCGGCGACCATTCGACCGTCTCGTACGCAAGCTCGGCGCTCTCTGGCGCTGCGCTTATTGAAAAGGACGATGAGCGCGGTGCAACGGCGCAGGTCGGTCGCGACATTGCTGGCCGCCGGATAGCGGCGATCTCCGATGGCGTGGCGATGGGCAGCCTTGGAGGTACATGCCGGCTCACCCAATCAAGCAGGGTGGCGACATCACCCGCCATTCCTGGCGAGGCAGGAAAAGCCGTCGGATCGGCAACGGGCAGCTTGTCGATCACAAGCAGCCGCGTGTCGATCTGTGTTCCGTGCTTCGCGTAAACGGTGCCGTCGATCGCGGCGGAAAACACCAACCGCCCGCGTTCCTGGAGCCGCACAAAGGCGTCTTGCCATGCCGGGTTATCCGGCGCGAAGCTTGCGCCAGCGATGGCGACAAGCCGTCCACCGTCGCAAAGACGCGCGAGCGATGAAGCGATGTGACGGAGAGCCGCATCCGCCATCCGTCGATCGACATTCGCCACCGCGGAGAACGGAGGGTTCATCAGAACGACGCTCGGCGCGACACTCACGTCGAGGTGGTCATCGATCTGAGCAGCATCGAACCGCGTGACGTTAACGCCCGCGAATAGATGCTCGAGCAACGCCGCCCGGGTCTCGGCCAGTTCGTTCAACATCAGGGCGCCCCCGGCGAGCTCTGCAAAGACGGCGAGCAAGCCCGTCCCCGCGGAAGGCTCCAGGACGCGATCGCCCGATGTAATGCCGGCTGCAGTGCATGCGACCAGTCCCAGCGGAATGGGTGTGGAGAATTGCTGAAGCGCCTGACTGTCCTCGGAACGCCGCGTATGGGTCGGCAGGCAGTTCGCGACTTTCGCGAGCATCGGCAGCATGGCGGCCGTCGAGCCAGCCCTGGCCTGTATGGCCGGTCCGAACTTGCGAAGAAACAGAACGGTTGCCGCCTCGCAGACGTCATAGGCTGTCTTCCAGTTCCAGACGCCGGCCGCGTCGGAGGCGCCGAAGGCAGCCTCCATGGCGCTACGCAGAACAGCGGCATCGATGCGCCGGCCGCGTTCGAGCTCGGTCATGAGCTGTCGCGCGGCCCTGACAGCGACGGAAGTGAGACTTGCAGCGGCACGCATCGAGAGCGGCGTGGCGGCAGCGCCGCCGGCGAGAGATTCGGTCATGGCAGGATTCTTCCGGAGAGCAGGAATGGGTCGAACCATCAGGCGCTCTCCTTTGACCCCGACGGCTCAAACCCTTCCCGGCCCGGCTCTCCCTCTCAAGCCTCGCCCATAAGAATGGGGACCGGCGCCGTGCACCGGTCCCCAAGCAACTGCGGGAAAGCTGTAGGCATCCCGCTCGATGATGTTCACTCAGCCGCGTCAAGCTGTTGCGGATCATCGTCGCAGGCGTTCTCCTGATCCTCCTCATCGGCGAGGAATTCGGGCAGCGCCCCCGCTTCGCCCTCCTGCCCCACTGGCACCGCGTCGGGATCGACGAGACGCAGCGGCTCTGGCAACCAGCCCGAGCCATCGAGAAGCCGCTCGGCCTCCTTTGCCATGTCGGCCTTCTTCAGATGGTCGATCAATTGAGCCGACGACTCGCCCATGGCTTCCCGCACGGCCTCTAGAATTCGCGGCTTGGTGACCCGGCCGAGATAGTTGTCGACGGAGGGCTTCCACCCTGCCTGAACCATGTCGAGCCCGACCGCCCGCGCCAGCACACCCGCCTGGTCGAGACGCGTGCGGACGCCGTGGGCTGAGACGCGACTCTGATTGTAACGATTGGCCGGCTCATAGACGGCATTGACCGCAAATGACGCACAGTGGGCGAACAGCGATGCCTGTGCACCACCATCGAGAGCCGTCAGCGCATCCCAGAGATCGTTCTCGCTCTTCGGCAACCGCGCCTTCCAGGCCTCATGCCGCAGCTCGACAGCTTTGGCGGAGACGCTGTCCCTCAGCCCCGGAGCTTGGGCCGGAAAGGTCGGCGTGCGAAGACCAATCTCGAGACAGCTCCCGGATGATGCGAACCGGTAAAAGGCCGTCAGAACGAAGTTGTGCAGCACCGCCTGAAACGCGACCGCAGGATTTTCTGCCAGCGCATCGCGCAATGCCAGCGTTCGATGCGCCGTCAGCTCGGTAATCAGCCGATCCGGCAGAGGCCTGGTCGCGTCCTCATCATCCTCTTCGGCATCAGCAGTGCCACCTGCGACCGCGATGATCGTGCGCTGGACTGAAGTGCTAGGCTCCTGCCCTTCGGTCGACGACGGATCGGCGGCCTGCACGCTATCAGGATCGGTTGCCGGCACCTCGTCCTCAGGCCGGACGTAACCCCGGTCCACGGAGAGGCGTCCTTCGGAATCGATGCTGATGAAGACACCGGCTCGAGCGATTTCCGTCGATTCGTAAAGCAATGGCCGGTCTTCGAATGCCGCCAGTGCCGACTCGATTTCGCCGAGACGCTGATCGATCTCGTCGGGCAGTTCGTCGGCATCCTGGTAATCGGTTTCAAGCTTGGCCTGCTCGGCGTTCAGGGCGTCGATGGTGGCCTGCTCCTCAGGCGAGAGATCGACAGGGTTGCCTTCGATTTTCCGCAGGCCTTGAGTATGACCGTAGGAGAACTCTACGGCGACGGAGATCCACTTCCAGCCTTCGGCAGCAATCGCCTCAGCTTCGGCCTTGAGCTTTTCGGTTACGAGGCGGTCGAGCAACACGACGTCCTGCAGCCAGCCGCCGTCGTCGTGCTCGAATAAATCCCGCAGAACACCGCCACCCGCGTGCTGATAGGTATCGAGGCCCACAAACTGCGCCCGGCGATCGGACCCGCGCACGGTGTTCTCGGTGAGCAGCCGGCGGATCTGGTAAGGCTCGTCATAACCGGAACGGCTGACGTTCTCCCAGACTTGCTCCTGACGGGCGTGATCGGCTGTGACCGAGAACGCCATGAGCTGCTCAAGCGTCATGCCGTCTTCGGCATAGACCTCATGCAACTTCGGCGAGACCGACGCCAGGCGCAAGCGCTGCTTGACGATCGCAGGGTTCACGAAATGGCGCGCAGCAATGTCTTCCTCGCTCATGCCGAGACCGCGGAGCGTCTGGAACGCCCGAAACTGATCAAGCGGATGCAGGCCGACCCGCTCATCGTTCTCCGCCACCGAATCGTCCTCGGCGATGCCTCCTTCGCGAACGACGCACGGCACCGTCTGCGTCTTTGACATCCTCTTTTGTTTCACCAGGAGCTCGAGAGCACGATAGCGCCTGCCGCCCGCCGGCACCTCGAACATGCCGGTCTCGTTGCCATCTGCGTCAAGCACGGCCCGGACACTCAGACTTTGCAGAAGCGTACGCTGCGCGATACTCTCGGCGAGTTGCTCGATCGAGACACCGGCCTTGACGCGGCGAACGTTCGACTGGCTGAGTACGAGCTTGTTGAAGGGAATGTCCCGGGAAGGCGACAGAGTGATCTTTTGTACGGCTTTCGTCATCTTGGCTCTCCACGACGGGCGGCCGAAAGACTCTCTCTCGGCTACCAACCCGTCGCAAACGGCCTCCCCTCCTCTCACTCTCGCGCGGCCACGAGGCCAAGCATCACGCCGCCTCATAATCGGCCACAACCGAATCCAGCAACGCGGGCTCAATGGACCCGGGAACGAAGCCGAGCAAATAGTCCGCGGCCCTGCTCGCCTGCGAGGCAGCACGCACGATGGCCCGATTGTCTTCGCGCAAGACTTCGAGCCAGGAACCGATATAGTCGGCATGGCGCACGGTCGGCACGATCCCGAGTGACGCGCAGCTGAACGCCGAACTCAACTCGGCGACCAGTTCTTCGAAGGCATATTTCTTCGTACCGTAGGATCCGCTCTGATCGCGATTGAGCCGCGAGGGATGCCCGGTCGCATGACCAAGTTCATGCAACGCCGTGCGGTGCCAGTTGATGGGTTCGAAATAGGCCTGTGGCGGCGGGACCTGAACATAGTCTTCGGCTGTTGCATAGAATGCGCGATCGCCACCAATCCGAAAGGTGACCCCGGTGGCCTTGATCAAAGCCTCCACCGTCGGCTCGATCAGCCCTGGCGGCGGTGGCGGAGCCGCGGTAGCGATCTCATTGGGGAGTCCGGCGCATTGGTCCGTGTTGAAGACGGTAAATCGCTTGAGAAATGGAATGGCCTGCGCTTCGTCGCCAGTCTCGGCGGCACGCCGCTTCTCATCACGCGGGACGAAACGGTCGGCGTAGACCACCGCGGTACCACGCTCCCCCTTACGCACATGCCCTCCGAGCGACAGCGCTTGCCGGAACGTGAGCCAGCTTTGACCGCTGTAACCATGCTCGATCGTGCTTCCCCAGAGCAGAAGGATGTTGATCCCGCTGTACGAGCGATCTGTCGAAGCGTTTTTCGGCATCGCTAAGGGTGCCCTTGCCGCGGCAGTGCCCCAAGGCTGGACCCAGGGCACGCGGCCAGCCTCAAGCTCGGCAATGATCTTGTCGGTGATTTCGTTATAGAGGTTCGCCCGGTCCAAGCCGGCGCGCGCGCAAGCAGTAGGGTTTGACATCGCGGGTCTCCGCGACGGGCGCCACGAGCCTCTCTCGCAGCTTGTAACCCGTCACGGAAAAACCCAGCCTGCACTCTTACTCTCAGCCTCTCGCGCCATCTGCCTGAGAGCCGCAGGCCCGATCAGGCGTGCGCCAGGGGCGCATCGCCTCAACGGAAAATGGCACCCGGAGAGCGTGAGCATAGCGACCCGGAGGGGCACGCGGGTCCGAGTGCAGCGACGAGACCGGTTCAATAGCGGCACCCGGGAACGGGGCAGTGATAGCGATCGCCGCAGGCGAGCCCCTTTCCCGAGTGCCCCCGGCGAGGAGCACCAAAGCTCTAGCGCGAGGGATCGAAGCCGCAAGGCCGAGACGCTGCGCGGCTCGGTTCACGAGAGCCCGGTGCGGCCCTGGCCGCACGCGCCAAAACCTGAGCGAACGTGATGCAGGCAATGATACGAGAACCGCCCGGCATCTTCACAGGAGTCTCACAATTATGGAAGAGAGGCCTGTGGGCGGAGCGAAAGCGAAGACCACTCGCGGACGCGGCGAAAGAGGCACCCGCAGGAGGGTCAGCATAGCGCCGACGCGTAGCGGCGGGACCCGGGACCGAGTGCAGTCGCGAGACCGGTTAAAAAGGCACCCGACCCGAAGGGCAGTGATAGCGACGCCGGCATGCAATGACGGCGGGCCCGAGGGCAAGTGCCTCCGGCGAGCGACTCAATGCGGATACACGTCTCCTTGGTATCAATTTTGCTTTTGTGATATCGTCTCACTGGTGCGCATGTCGATGCACGGCGTGGGCATGTTCACTGAGCCAATTCTTACAGAGGACGACATGGCCAAGAAAGCGAAGAAGGCAAAGAAGACCGCTAAGGCAGCTACCAAGAAGGTGGCAAAGAAGACTTCAAAGAAAAAGAAGTAGTCGTATCGGCTACTGATCTATTGCCGCCTCCGGGTCGCAACCCCGGATGAAAAGCGAGACCTTCCAAAGGATATGAAGCATCCTTTGCAGCCGTTCGGTATCGCGGCACGCTAAGATAAGGCCGGACCTTTGTGCAGGTGGCTGCTGCATAAAGGTCCGGTTTTCGTTTCTGCCCCGCGAGGGTGTGATCTTCTCGTGCGCGAGGGATCGAAGCCGCAAGGCCGAGACGCTGCGCGGCTCGGTTTACGAGAGCTCGGTGCGGCGGCTGCCGCACGCGCAAAACGGATAAGACGTCTGAAGTATCGAAAAACCGTTTCTTCAGTTCGTTCTTGCCCGGCCTAGCACCTGGCCGGCCGGAAAATTCGGCCTTCGAAGAACCACGAGATCCCGCGATCCGGAATCCCAGTCGTGTGTTAGCGATGGGGAACGTCTGCGCGGCTAAACGATTCGTCTCAGCGTGGGAGAACCTTTCAATGCTGATGACCAAGCAAAGACGGCCGGCGATCCGCACCCTGCGCGGTTGGGCGATCAACGTGCTGAACGAAGCCGGCGCCATCCGCGAGTGCGAGGAGCACGGCTGGATGCAAGACCGCGCCGATCCGCATGCCCGAGAGCGGGCCTTCGATATCGCCCGGCGAGACCTGCCGGAAGGCGTATCCCGTGAAGCAGCGGAGGCCGCGGTTCGCGACGTGCTCGACTCGATCGGTGATACCTGCCCAGAATGCCCTCCTGACGAGGAGGACCGGCGCTAAGCATCGACGCCAACCGTGCCCCCGGCTCAGCGGCCCAGCCGTTTCTCTACACGCTTGCGCGCGTTGCCGACCTTCTTGACTGCCTTTTTCACCGCAGGCGCCGACTTTCCTGTCTTCTTCGCCTAGTACCGCACTTCGTAGTCCTGCCCGTCCGCCACCCGCGCCCGGTCCTGTTTTCGTCCGCGCGCCGTCTTGCTCTTCTTCGCTACCGCCATCGGTGCCTCCTGTTGTGACATCGAAGCAAACGCGACAAGGATTCGCAGGTTCCGGAACGATTCGAACTGTGCCAATTTGAATCGGCTGTAGCGTGGGGTTCTTCAGTGGCGTTTCAGCGTAAAAGGCCGGCGGCTGTCGGTGTCAAGGCACTTTTCCCCGGCTTCATCGAACCGGCCCTGGCCACCTCGAGCGATAAGGTGCCGTCCGTGCGTTACGCAACACGCTCCGAAGGATTGGCCATTGAATGAGCCGGACGTCGACCCTGTCCAAACGCTTACAGCCAATGCTCGCTACGCTCACCGACGCGCCGTTCGACGACCCCGGCTGGGTTTTCGAGGATAAGTACGATGGCTTCCGGATGATCGCGGAAATCCGGCGGGGCAAGGTTTCGCTTTACAGCCGCAACGGCAAGATCATCAGCCGCAGCTATATCGAGGTCGCCAAAGCGCTGGAGGGCGTGAAGGGCGATGCCGTGATCGACGGCGAGCTCGTCGCGATCGGAAAGGACGGCGTTTCGCATTTCCAACTGCTTCAGAACGCGCTGCGCCATGAAGCGAAGCTCCTGTATTGCGCCTTCGATCTCATGTTTCAGAACGCAGAGGACCTGCGCAAACAGCCTCTGCTCGAGCGCAAGGAGCGGCTGAAAGCGATCCTGCCGCGTCACCGGCTGATCGCCTTCAGCCGTCACCGCAAAGCGAGCGGCACGAAATTCTTCGCCGAGGCCGAGCGAAAGGGTCTGGAAGGCGTCATGGCGAAGCGCGCCGACAGCGCCTATGTGTCCGGAAGCCGGACGGCGGATTGGCTGAAGGTCAAGACAGCAAAGCGGCAGGAAGTGGTGATCGCGGGCTTCACGGCGCCGAGGCGCACCAGGCCGTTCTTCGGCGCCCTGGTCCTCGCCGTGCGGGAAGACGACGCATGGTGCTATATCGGACATGTCGGCACTGGCTTCAGCCACAAGGTCCTGGAAGACCTCCATGCCAAGCTCGTGAAGCTGACGACCCCTAAATCACCGTTCCCTGCCAAAGTGAAGGACGAGGCCGCCACGACCTGGGTCAGGCCCTCGTTGGTTGCCGAGGTCAAATTCGCGGAGTGGACGAGCAAGGGCGAACTGCGCCAGCCCGTCTACCTTGGGCTCAGGTCCGACAAGCGGGCGAAGGACGTCGTGCGCGAGCGAGAACGTCCGCGCAAATAGAGCTTCCCTTCGACGAAAGTCGGCAAAAAGGATTGACGCACTCGCCTCCTCCGGTCGAATTCCCTCCGCGGTGGCACTCAGTCGCCTGCAAGGTGGTGGATTTCCGGTCGCATGCCGTCAGGCGTGAGTTCGAGCGTCGCAAACGTGATCGGCAGCTTGAAACGCCGGGGTCCCGCGCTGCCGGGATTCAGATAGAGAACGCCACCGACCGTGTCGATCTTCGGCACGTGGGAATGCCCGGAGACGATCACGTCGATGCCGGCACCGCGGTCGGCCTTCATCGTTTTCAAGTCGTGCAGAACGTAGACCGACTTTCCCGCCAGGCGCACAAGGTTCGTGTCGGAGTAGTCGCGAGCCCATTCACCATTGTCCACGTTTCCACGAATGGCCGTGACGGGCGCGATCCGGCGAAGCGCGTCGACGATCTCAGGGCGCCCGATGTCGCCGGCATGGATGATGTGATCGACGCCCGTCAGGCCTCGTACCGCCTCGGGCCTCAACAGGCCGTGCGTATCCGAAATGATTCCAATCCTGAACATCATTTCCCGGCGCTCTCAATCGCGATTGCCAGACGATCGAGAAACTCTACCTGAGCGGACAGCATCTTGGTTCGCGCGAGCTCGATATCGAACCATTCCGCGCGGTCGACTTCGGGAAAACTCAACCGTCGACCGCTTCGGGGCGGCCATTCGATATCGAAGGTATTGCTGGTCAGCGCTGCCGGATCAAAGTGGCCCTCGCCGGCGAATGCGACGACGCGCTTCCCTCCTCGCTGTCGGACTTCCCCTAGCGCCTTGAGTGGACCAATCGAAGCGCTTGGGCCGAGTTCTTCGGCAAATTCGCGTCGAGCGACGTTCTCCGGAGGATCATTGGCATCGATTTCGCCCTTAGGAATGGACCAGGCGCCATCATCCTTGTTGCGCCAGAACGGACCGCCGGGATGAACCAGCAGAACCTCGAGCCCGCGCGCGCCCTTGCGGTATGCGAGAATGCCTGCGCTTGAGGTCGATCTTCTGGAAGTCTTGTTCACCGCAGCCATATCGCTCCTATTTTGCAGAGCAATCTAGAGCTGAGCAGGCGAGGAGCACTGAGGCGCGACAACCGGCTAATTGCACAGCAAAGATCGTCCGAAACAGGCCAATAGCGCAGCGGGCCCCGGATACACCTCGGCGCACCCGGCTTTCCTCAATTCGTCTTCCGCAAAGCCTCCGCAGAGCACGCCGACCGTGCGAACTCCCGCCTTACCGGCCGCTTCCGCATCGTACGGCGTATCACCGATCGCGACGGCGTCGGCGCCGTCGATCTTAAGCTTCTTGAGAACGACATTGAAAATGTCCGGCGCCGGTTTTGATTCATCTACGTCGTCGGAAGAAGTTGTGAGGTCCACGAGATCGGCGACGCGAGCGATGTCGAGATACTGATCGACTTCATCCTTCTTGGCCGAGGAAGCAACCGCGATCCGAACGCCAGCGTCGCGAACGCGCCTCATCAGGTTTGGGACCGCCGAGAAGGGACGCACAAGCGGCAGATATTCCGATTTGAAACGCTTGCCACGCCACTCCTCCAGTTCCTTGCCGTGATCCCGTTGTTCGTCGACGGACAGAAAGACGGGAATGAGCTTGTCTCCGCCTTTGCCAATCTGGCCTCGAACATGTTCGAAACTTGCGTCGTGGCCATCCACGATCGCCTCTTGCTGGTCCGCGAGCTCGAGGGGATCGCACTGGAAACCTTCTTTGGACTTGTATCGGGTCGCGCCTCAGAGTCCCTTGGCGATGGTGAGGCCGCAACCATCGCTTTCGCTCACGCTAAAGGCTGTTCGGCAGCCATCGATGAAAAGAAGGCAACGCGGCTCGCGGCGGATCGATTTGACTCCGTGAGGCTTGTTACGACTATCGATATCCTCTCACACGGTACAATTCGGGCCTCATTAGGAGACGCACGACTGGCGGACGCAACCTTTAACGCACTTCGTATTGCCAGAATGCAAGTCCGAGAGCAGCAATTCGGCTGGGTCGCCAGGCTCATCGGGCCCGAGCGCGTTGATGCGTGTTCAAGCCTCAGACGGCTCGCCAGGCACAAGCCTGCGGTTCGGACGATGGCCTAGATCGCGTCGATGCAAGTTGCCACCGGGACGGCCTCTTTCCCCAAGGATCCCTGCATCCGAGCGCTTATGCGCTTCCGCCGAAAGGCGGATATCAAGCGGCTACTTAAATGATAATGTCGCGCACTTCTCGCGGCTAGATTGAGTGTAGAGATAATGAAGATTCATTCTGTTACTATCGAGAATTTCAGGGGTATCCGCGCAGCGACCCTTGTTCTGCCAGACAACGCGATCCTCATCGGCGACAACAACGCCGGCAAATCATCCGTGCTTGAAGCAATTGATCTCGTGCTTGGTCCCGATCGGCTGAATCGACGCCCTCCGGTGGATGAGCACGATTTTTATCAGGGCAAGTATCGTGCGGAAACTCCTGATGCTGACGACGAAGGCAATGGGGAGGACGATGCTGTACCCCTGGTGGAGCCACCGAAAATCAGGATCGAAGTTACAATTACCAACCTTTCGCTGGAACAACAGGCGCGCTTTGGGGGCCAGGTGGAATGGCTAAAGACCAGCGCTGGCGTCTTTTACGATGAGCCGGATCCCGCCGGTGTCGACGCGGCCGACATCGTTGCCGCTCTGAGGGTGACATTCATCGGTGAATACGATGCCGAGGAAGACGACTTCATCGGGAACACTTACTTTACCCGAACTCTTTCAGAGGAAGAGACGCCGACCCCATTCTCAAAGAAAGACAAGCAACACTGCGGCTTCTTGTTCCTGCGATCCCTGCGAACTGGATCACGAGCACTCAGCCTCGAGCATGGCAGCTTGCTCGACATCATCCTGCGACTTAAGGAAATCCGCCCTCAGATGTGGGAGGGCACCCTGAAGACTCTCGCAGGTTTTGATGTGGCAAGCGACCCGGAGTTTGGCATTTCGGGCGTACTCGAGAGCATAAACAAGTCGTTGAAGAAATATGTTCCCCGCGAATGGGGCGTTAGCCCGCATCTCAAGGTGTCCAGCCTGACTCGGGAGCATTTGCGGAAGGTGGTGACGGCGTTTATCGCAACCGGCAGCGGCGACCATGCGGCACCCTTCTATCGCCAGGGAACTGGCACGATCAATATGCTAGTGCTCGCACTGCTGTCCCAGATAGCCGAGGACAAGCAGAACGTAATCTTTGCGATGGAAGAGGTCGAGACGGCAATTCCGCCCTATGCTCAGAAGCGAATTGTTCATGAGCTGCGGAAGCTGTCGGCGCAATCGATCTTCACTTCGCATTCGCCCTACGTTCTGGAGGAATTTGCCCTCGAACAGACAGTAATTGTGTCGCGTTCAGATGATGGCGTCCTGACCGCTGCCAAGATCGAACTGCCGGAAAGTGTGAAGCACAAACGCTATCGTCAGGAGTTCCGGACGCGATTCTGCGAAGGTCTACTGGCCCGCCGCGTGCTCATCGCCGAGGGCGCGACGGAGGCGACGTCGCTACCGGTCGCGGCGCGTCGGCTAGCCGAACTGAATCCCACGACCTACGCTTCGGTAGAAGCTCTTGGTATCTGCGTGATCGATGCCGGAACCGAAAGCCAGATCGCAGATCTGGCGAAGCTCTATAAGGCGCTTGGCAAGCGCACCTTTGCACTCTGCGACAAACAAACAGATGAGGCAAGGGCAGCAATCGAGACTCAGGTCGAACGCGTCTTCATGCACAGCGAGAAGGGGATCGAGGATCTCATCCTGAAGAACACGACGCAGGCGGCGCTGGAGCGGTTCGCCGACGCTCTGCAGTGGCCCCCTCACCTGCTGACGAAATACCCCAACCCGAAGGCACAGGCTCTCGCCGCACTGAAGGAATATTTCGGTTGGGCAAAGGGAAATTGGGGCATCGCGGATTTTCTTGCTCAATGCAACGAGAGCGAGATCCCGCAGTGGCTTCGCGATACCTGCTTAGCACTCAAGTTTGCGTGCGACCCACCGCCATTTCCATTTCCACTCCCCCCTCTTCCTCCCTTGCCGCCAGCGCCACCGAATGCGGGATGAAGATTCGGTGCTCGTCGATCCAGCTAGCTGAGCGAGTACAAATATGGTCGAGCTGACCGATGGGCAAAAGGACGTCCTGCGCGCTGATGGTCATCAGCTCGTGACCGGCGGCCCCGGATCCGGAAAGACGACGGTCTCCATCCTTAAGGCGGCGAAGATTGCGCGCGTGGCGCTTCGGCAAGGCCAGAGAATCCTATTTTTGAGTTTTGCTCGCGCGACGGTCGCACGTGTATTGGAAGCGATATTTCCACGGGCGTGGAGGAGCTGCGCCGACGAAGGGCGACTTGGAAGAAGCGGCACGCTTTCGGGCCGCGCTGGCAAAATGGAATGAAGTTCTCGCAAAGGGAAGGCCGGCGCCCGCGAAGAGCGTTTTGAAGGCCACTGATGAGATCTATAGGTCGGCAAGCTCGCTGGTACTGACAGGAGATCCGGATAGGGATTGGGTCGCGGTTCGCTCGATCCTCGACGCTGGCGGTTGTTCACGTCTCAAAGACGTCGCCAAGGAGGTCCGAAATGTACGACTGCTGGAACGGGGAACTCAGCTTCGGCAGGGACTCTTGCAAGATTGGCGCGACTTTGGCGGATATCGCAATGCGTTGGCAATAACACGGCAAGCCTTCGTGCAGGAGCATTTCGCCACAGCGCACAAGCCGGAATCAGGCGTCGTTGTGATGAACATGCACAAGGCAAAGGGCAAGCAGTTTGACGAAGTTATCATCTTCGAGGGTTGGCCTAGGCGCGCCAGAGGTGAGATCGTAGCCAACCCAGACCGAATCGTCGGAGGGAACGTGCGAACCGGAGCGATGACTCAGGCGCGCCAGAACTTTCGCGTCAGCGTCACACGCGCGAAGATCCGTACTACGATCCTCACGCCGAAAGATGATATCTGCGTATTGCTGACCCGTGCGGACGGCTGATCAGTTGCGGGTGACGCGACCCGGCTTTGCACCGACCTAAAAAGCTAAAGGTCGATCGACGTAAGGTCGAGCGCGACAACATCGTCGCTGCCTTTAGTTCCACTAACTGCCGCGTCGCGTTAGAAATTTCATAAATCCCTTCGGCTGCTGAGGGTCAGTTGGCGGTGTTGGCTTTTTGGGCTCGGATTGGTCAAACAGTGTCTTCGGTTCGTATGCCATTGCGTCCGCGTCGACGTGATTGTGCCAGGAGCCATTGTTTTCGAGATCAAAGTCCATTTTTTTGGCCACCTGCGCAACCACCTCTTTTCTCAACGTGTTGGCACACTCGAGTGCGAGATCTGCTTCGTCAGGTGAAGCACTCTCCCCATCGTGAGCGATCGCATTGCGTTTGGGGACGATGACCGTGACGAACGTCTTCCAGAGAGGCGATCCATCCGAGAGCTTTAGCTCGACGAGCTTGATATCGTACATGCTTAGGACGCTTGGCAGGAGCTCGCGTTGGATTGCCTGTTTGCCGTGTTGGATTATATGCCGAGTAAGAATTTTGGCCCAACTCCCGGAGAGGAACGCGCCCTGCAGTAACGGCTCAACGAGCAAATAGCGTGTGATCAGTTCAATTGCGGTCACCGAACCGATGACGGCAAAGCGAGGGTATCCGCCTTGGCGGGCATAGCGCGCCTGCGCAACAATGTCGTCGAGCCGCGTGTCGATCGCGTCACCGTACGTGCCCAAGAAATCCCGGATTGGTTGATGGGATAGATTCTTGATCGCCTTGGCGATGTCCTCCTGCCGACCGATCTCTTCCCAGTATTCTTCCTCGTACCAATTATCTGGGTCGCGGCTCATGGAAGGCTCGCTGGAGTGTGGGGTCGGCGACAGTAGCACGTTCCCCCGAGACCAGCATCCGGGTCAGTCAAGGATCAATCGGATGCAACGTGGGCGGTCGGAAGGTCAAGCCGCTAGAAGCGCCTCGTTTTCATTCTCCATCCCAGCCTTGCCGGCGGCCTTTCGAAGGAAGCGGGCAAGCGCCGCCTTTCGAAAATCGCGATCGAGCGCACCGGAGGGATCATTGCCATGCAAGAGGCCGACGCCCTCTAGGATTGCAGGATCCAGCCTCCAGCAACGCTCAAATATTCGTAAGCGACTTTTTGGTGGTCAGCACCGGCGACCCCGATGGTCCATCCTTCGAACCACTTACCGGGCAAACGCACATCTCCTAAGTTGCAGGTCCATTAGTTCGGCATGTTGGTGTCAAGGAGCGCCACAAGCGAGCGCACCACTACTAGTCGTCGGCGTCCGATCGTTGTCGTGACGATACGCCCAGCTCCTATCAACTCGTAAAGCTTCGTGCGCCCCAAGCCGGTCACTTCGCATGCATCGTCAATCGTGCAGGTGAGCCGCTCGGCGAATGGCATTGTGCTCGGTTCTGCGGCTTTCGGAGCGGATAGATTGACTCGTGACGATTGTCCGCCAGTTATCTCTCGTCGATTGTATCTCACGTGCTGCCCTCCCTATTCGTACAAGGCTCGACGGGGCGAGAGTTGATTGTGCGATAGGCAACGTCAATGCGAGCATCCGAGGGCGCTCGCGTACGACAGCGCATGTCAGCGGTGGTTTGGATATTTCCGGACACCAAGGACGACGAGGAAATTTTTTGCGATTGCGCCAGTCACAGCGAGGCATCGTGCTCAGGCTGCTCTGCCAATATCGGGAGCAAATTCCGCCAGCGTTCGCCGCTGTTCACCAGCGTCTTATTCAACGATTATTCGACGAACGCGGTTGGTGGCTGCCTAAGTGCTTGAGTTTACTGGCGCTCCCTAGGGGAATCGAACCCCTGTTTCAGCCTTGAGAGGGTAAAGTCGATCCGCTTGATGATCTCGTGAGGAGAGCCCTGCGATGGAGACCTTACGGATGTCAGGCCCGGCTGGTCTGCATGAGCAGGCGTTACCGCGCCAGTTTCCCACCAGAAACGACCCGGCCGAAGCGCAACGAACGCGATCAGATTCAAACAAAAAGTCAGCAAAATCAACGAAGCCAATCGCTATCCCGCCGCTCATAACGGTCTGGTTGCACGTTCGAGTCCGCTGACCGGCCAGTGAAATGTGCGCCCTCGTGATGCGCGAGTTCGTTCGCCGCACCGGTTACGCGAACCCCCGAGAGCGGCGGACGAATGTCGGACATGTTAGCACCGGGGCATCCTATTCGTACTCTAAAGAAGCCGAATTCCCTCCGCGCGATGGGGAATGCTTTTCGCCTGTAATCTTATCTGCTCATTTTGCTTCACCAAGACTTCAGTCAAAAGGCCAAGAGCGGCGAGGCATTATGCATTTACGCCCCGAGAGCATGCAGCCACCCTATTCTTCGACCGAGGTCGCGGCCGCGATTGGCATCTCTCTGGATACATTCTATCGCACGCGCCGCCTCAGGCACGAGCGCGATGGCTTGCCTTCGCCGATCAGCGAGCGAGGACCGCTGAAATGGGAATGCACCGGCTTCGATGCTTGGCTTACCCGACATCATCCTATGCGCCCAAAGACGATTGCTAATGACGCATTCGCGCCGCCGCCAGCAGCAAGCGACGAGGATCACCGCGAGCGGCTGCGGAGAGCTTACGGCCAGCACGACTCTTGACAGACTAGATCGCGCTAGATTCCAATGGGTGCCATCTCTTACTGGCACTGAGGCTCTTTATGGCCGATCCCAAGTTTCCCCATGTGAAGTGGCGTGATGGCCGTCCTCGCTCGTCGCACGGCGCTTATACCAGAGCTCTCGGCTTTGTCGATGCCGACTTGCGCCATCCGCCGTACGATGAAAAAGGACGTCCGGTCGGTGCGTGGTTCAATCTCCAAGAAGCATCAGACTTTTCAGACAAACGAAAGTCAGAAATCGAGGCGGCGCGCCGCGCCGGCAAGCTGCCGAAGAAAATTACGATCCGGAAGCGTTCTACGATCGAAGACCTATTGGACGATTGGAGTAAGTCGGTTGAATTCAAGGCGCTATCGTCTGCCTCACAATCTTCCTATCGCAAATGTATCTCCGCCATCTTGTACCGACCGCAATCACGTGAATCCGCGGCTAGGATGCGTGCCGAGATCCGTGCCGCCAAGCTGCTCGGTGTGGCCGAGCCCGTACGAGAACTCGAGGCGATTGCAACTGCCACTCCGACATCAATCGGCAAACCGGAATTCCGCGCCTTCTATAATTATGCGAAATCGGCTCGCGGCCATCATATGGCGCTCTCGATGATAGCCACGCTCTCAGCGGCATTCACTTGGGGACAGGAAAGCGTCTTGTGGCGCCTCGGACCCAACCCGCGAGAAGGTATGGAGTTCGATCATCCAGACGGACGCATCGTACAGGTTGCGATGTCCGAATTTTCCGCTTGGGTCGCTGCAGCCGATGCGATCGAACGGCCTTCGGTCGGGGACAGCTTCCATCTGGCGTTGTTCACCGGGCAGCGTCAGACTGACCGTCTAATTATGCGCAATGAGAGCGACGTCGAGGGCCGGCACGCGTTCCGGCGGAGCAAGACCGGCGAGCTTGTCGATATCAAAGAGGCGCCACAACTCAGCGCACGACTAAATGCCTCGCGTGCACGAATAAAGGAACTCAAGCTTCGGCTTCAACTGGATAAGGTCCCACCCGAACTCGTGGTCAACGAGGACAATGGTGAGCCTTACGACGAGAGTACCTATCGCCATTGGGTGTCGACCGCCCGAGCCGTCGCAATCTTTGGCTTTCTTGCGTGCGACAACGCGCGCCAGGCAATTGTCCGCGCAGAGCGACTGAACGCCGAACTGATTAAGAACGGCGACAAGCTGTTCGCCCCCTTTCCTCTCGATGAGGAGAATAAGGCGCAGCGCGCTCGAGCGGTCGATCAGCGCAAGCGCGCATTAGCGGAATGGCTGGATGCGCAGACCGCTCGCGACAGCAATGGCCATGAGACAGCATGGCGTCTAAAGCCTTGCCCGGCGCTGATGTTCGTCAACGGCGCCGGCGAACTCGACCAAAAGCACGACCAAGACCTACGCGATACCTGCGTCATGCTTCTCGATCGGGCTGGCTGCGACTTGCTGACGATCTGCGACATCACTGGGCATTCATACCGAAGCGCGCAGACTATCGTGAAGCACTACCGCGCCCGCAATGCGGCTCGCGCCGATTCCGGTATCGACAGGCTTGAATTGCAGGTGCGGAAGGAAGGCATTAAGAGCTGAACGCAGACCGGTAGGTCTCATTTGGCTGCGCGTTTCAGCGGTGGATGGGCTTCGGCCCTAATTATCCGACTCGTCGCACGGCGTGCGACGTACGACCATTAAAAGCGTCGCACGAGACCCGGTTTGTTCTGCCGAGGAATTTAAAAAAAGCCCTTGCGGGCCAATCCCTTAAGGATGGTGGGCGCACCAGGGCTCGAACCTGGGACCCGCTGATTAAGAGTCAGCTGCTCTACCAACTGAGCTATGCGCCCGGAAACGGGTCCGGAGGACCTCGTTGCGAGGGCCGTCGTTTAGCAAAGCGCCCCCGCGATGTCCAGCAAGCTGGATGAGGTTTTCCCGTGCTTTGGCAAGGCGCCCGGGACTAGGAAAAACCGACGGATTCCGGCGGCTTTTCCGATGGTTAGGTCGATTGCCAATCGGCAAGCTCAGAGCCTGCCGGAGCCGCCTCGGTCAAAGCCGCCGTCGCGGTCGCCCCGATCGTCGCGGTCGAAGCCGCGGTCGAAGCGGTGGCGGCGCCAGCCTTCACCCCCAAAACGGCGGTCCATGTGGGTCAGGAGGGTGAGCCGGCGCTTCTGGTTGTCGTCGAGCGTCTTGTAGAGCGGATCGGCGGCGTCGGCGATCTTCTTCAGCGCGGCGGCGCTGGCTGCCATGTTGTCGGCGCGCTCGCGCAGCCGGGTGACCGGATCATCCGGCTTCTGCTGCGCATCGGCGTTCTTCTCCGCCTCCATCCGCGCATTGGCCCGGTCGATCCGGAGCTTGGCGAAATCGCGCACCGCGGCCTCGACCGGCGGCCACAGCTTCTCCTGGTCGGCGTTGAGCTTGAGCCCGGCATGGACCGCGGCGATCCGTGCATCGAGCAAGGCCGCGCGGTCCTCCGGGTTCATCCGCATCGGGCCATGCATCCACGGGCGATGCTGGGCGTAGGCGATGGTCGAGCCGGCGATGGCGAGCGCCGCGACGCTGGCGAGCAGAACTTTCTTCATGCGAACCTCCTTTGAAGGTTGCCTGAAGATGAGACCGCCCTGCCCGCGCCGCAACTTACAGTTTGGACAGGGAGCGTTCCCTTACCAAGATGTAATCCCCCGTGGTTAAGTCCTCACAACATGCCGAGCGCGCGCGGCAGCCACAGCGAGATCTCGGGAACGTAGGTGACGAGACCGAGGAAGATCAGCATCGTCACAAGCCACGGCCACACCGCGATCGTCAGTTCCGTGATGCCCATCTTGGCGATGCCGGAAGCGACATAGAGGTTGAGGCCGACAGGCGGATGGCACATGCCGACCTCCATGTTGACCACCATCAGTATGCCCAAATGCACCGGATGGATCCCGAGCTTGACCGCCACCGGAAACAGGATCGGCGCCATGATCAGCACGATCGAGGACGCCTCCATCACGTTGCCGGCGAGCAGCAGCAGCACGTTGACAACCAGCAGGAACATGACCCAGTCGACGCCGACCGAGGTGATCCAAGCCGCGATCTGCTGCGGAATGTTCTCGTTCGCCATCAGGAACGAGAACAGCACCGCGTTGGTGATGATGTAGAGGATCATCGCGCTCATATTGGCCGAGCCGAGCAGCACCCTCGGCACATCCTTCAGCGACATGTCGCGATAAACGAAGACGGCGATGACGAAGGCGTACACCGCGCTGACGGCGGCGGCCTCCGTCGGCGTGAACATGCCGGCGTAGATGCCGCCAAGCACGATCAGGATCAACAGCAGTCCCCAGACGCACTTGCGGAACGCCGTGAACCGCTCCGCCCAGCTCGCGCGCGGCAGCCGCGGATAATCGTTGCGCCAGGCGCGATAGAATGTCGTCAGCCCCAATAGCGTGGCGAGCATCAGCCCGGGGATCACGCCGGCGATGAACATCTGCCCGACGGAAGCCGAGGAGACGCGATGGCCGGCCGGATCAAGCGCGATGCTGCCGCCGGTCGCCACGCAATAGATCACCATCACGATCGACGGCGGGATCAGGATGCCGAGCGCGCCCGAGGTCGTGATCACGCCGGCGCCGAAGCGCTTCGGAAAGCCCTGGGCGACCATCGCCGGCATCATGATCGAGCCGATCGCGATCACGGTCGCCGGTGACGAGCCCGACACCGCCGCAAACAGCGCGCAGGCCATTACCCCGGCAAGCCCCAGCCCCCCATGCCAATGCCCGACCATCGAGGTTGCAAATGTGATCATGCGGCGGGCGACGCCGCCATGGGTCAGGAAATTGCCGGCCAGGATGAAGAACGGGATCGCCATGATCTCGAAATTGTCGATGCCGGTGAACAATTTCAGCGCCACCGATTCCGTCGGCACGCTGGTCATCGTGAAGATGAAGGTGAGCACGGTCATGCCGAGCGCGATCGAGATCGGCATGCCCGTCAGCATCAAGGCGATGAGCAGCCCGAAGATGAAGAGGCTCGTCATCGCGTCACCTCCGCGACGCCCGCGCCGGGCGCATCGACCTCGACGCCCTCGACGCGGGCATGGTCGTGATGCGGCAATTCGCCGGTGCGGAAATAATGCCAGGCGACCTGCAGGAAACGGAAGCACATCAAATAGGAGCCGAGCGGAATGCAGAGATAGACGAACCAGCTCGGTATCTCGAGATCAGGCGAGACCTGGTCGGTATGCATCAACCCATAGACGAATTTCGCACCCATGGTGCCGATCACGGCGGTGAAGAAGGCGCCGCAGAACAGGCCGAATAGCACCACGATGTTGCGCCACGGCGATCTGAGCTGGTTGACGACCACATCGACGCCGACATGGATGCCGGTGCGCACGCCATAGGCCGCGCCGAACTTCGCCACCCACACGAACATGTAGATGCACAGTTCCTGCGCCCAGGACAGGTTGATCGGGAACAGGATCGGATAGAGCAAGGGAATGCCGATCAAATAGCGATGGCATACGGCCACGAAAATGATGAGAGTCGCGGCCGCCATCAGCGTCGCGATCAATATCTCCTCCAGCCGGTCGAGGATGCGGAGCAGTATCAAGAGTCCCCCCGTCTACAGTGAATCCGTCATGCGCGGCTCAGCGCGGAAGGTGTCTTCGCGCAGATCGCCGGGCATCCACAAAGACGTGGATGGCCGGGGCAAGCCCGGCCATGACGGAGAGTGCGCCCCAATCAACACTTCTCAGTTCGTCGCGCCCTTGGTCTCCTTGACGAACTCGTCGATCAGGCCCTGACCGACGCGTTTGGCGACGTCCTTGTAGACCGGCTCCATCGCCTTGCGCATCGCTGAATCCTGCTCGGCCGTCAGCGTGAGGATCTCGCTCTTGCCGGTCTTCTTGATCTCCGCGAGTGCGTCGTCGTTCTCCTTCTGCGACTGGCCGTTGCCATAGGCGGTTGCTTCCTTCATCGCCTTGTCGCACTGCTCGCGGATGTCGGGCGGCAGGCCCTCCCAGAATTTCTTGTTCACGACCACGATGTAGCCGATATAGCCGTGATTGGTAGTGGTGATGTACTTCTGCACCTCGTGCATCTTCTGGGTGTAGATGTTCGACCAGGTGTTCTCCTGGCCGTCGACCACGCCGGTCTGCAGCGCCTGGTAGACTTCGGAGAACGCCATCACCTGCGGGATCGCGCCGAGCGCGCGGAACTGCGCCTCCAGCACCTTCGATGACTGGATCCGGAACTTCAGTCCCTTGTAGTCCGCCGGCTCGATCAGCTTCTTGTTGGCGCTCATCTGCTTGAAGCCGTTGTCCCAGTAGGCGAGGCCGATCATGCCCTTCGGCTCGAGCAATTTCAGAAGCTTGGCGCCGAGCGGACCGTCGGTGACCTTGCGCAGCGTGGCGAGGTCGGGGAGGATGTAGGGCAGATCGAACACTTCGAATTCCTTGACCCCGATCGGGCCGAACTTGGAGTTCGAGGGCGCCAGCATCTGCACCGCGCCGAGCTGCAGGGCCTCGAGCTCCTCCTTGTCTTTGTAAAGCTGCGAGTTCGGGTAGACCTCGACCTTCACCTTGCCGCCCGTGTATTTCTCGGCCAGTTCCTTGAACTTTTCGGCCGCCTGCCCCTTCGGCGTGTTGGTTGCGACGACGTGACTGAACTTGATGACGATCGGATCGTCCGCCGCCGCCGGCCCGGCAAACGCAATTGCCACGACCGATGCCGCAGCCAACACCAACTTACGCATATTTCCTCCCGCTTCATTGCGGGGCGCGCCAATCACCCGCCCCAAGTTTTGTATGCCAGCCGCACCAATACAGAGAAGCCGACCAAATTGCCATTGCCCGTTAGCAGGGTCCGACATCACCGCGCATGTTGCGCCGCAAAAGTGCGACGATCTGTCCAAGGTGCACGCTGCTTGCCCCTCATCCTGAGGAGCCTGCGCAGCGGGCGTCTCGAAGGATGAGGCCCCGCCGGGTGGCCTCGGCCTTCGAGACGGCCGCGGCGCGGCCTCCTCAGGCTGAGGGGAAAGGGTTGAGTGCGCTGCTCTCTCCTGGTGCGTCATTGCGAGCGGAGCGAAGCAATCCATCGCGCCGCACGCGGAGGCATGGATTGCTTCGCTCCGCTCGCAATGACGGGATAAGTCCTGATTTATCTGTCAAGCAACGGACGGGATGTGAGTCCGCGTTCTCGCGGCGCTTTGCGTCCGAGCTTTGCGTCTCGTTCCACCCTCTCATTGAGCAGAGGGCGCAGGGAAAGCCGGGTGCTGGTTGCACCCGTGGGTCCCGTGCAACAAAAAGCACGGGGGTAGG
>NZ_JAQMIL010000096.1:0-33662 GCF_029990105.1 Bradyrhizobium sp. Arg237L
TGCTTTTTGTTGCACGGGACCCATGGGTGCAACCGGCACCCGGCTTTCCCTGCGCCCTCTGCTGATTGAGGGTGGAAAGTGATGTAAAGCTCGGGCGCATCACGCCGCGAGAATGTGGACTCATATCCTCAACAACTCCACCGTCATGTCCGCGAAGGCGGGCATCCAGTATCCGGCGGCCTTTCGGCTCAAGCACTGCCGCCTCTGGAATACTGGATCGTCCGGTCAAGCCGGACGATGACAGCGGAGAGCTGTTTGAAATTCGAATCCGAATCTCATCCCCTCACCCTGAGGAGCTTGCGCAGCAAGCGTCTCGAAGGGCGAGGCCACAGGCGGGGCCTCATCCTTCGAGACGCGGCGAAGAGGCCGCTCCTCAGGATGAGGGTCTAGCAGCACCCACCAACCCTCTCACGACAGCTTGCGCTTGCTGCGCAGGCGCAGCCGCTCTTCGGCCTCGAGCTTCGCCATGCCCAAGAGATGGCTCAAGACCTCCAGGCGGTGGCGCTCCGCGAGTTTCACCAACTCGGTAACAGTCTCCGCAATGAAGGCCGCAGCCTCGTCAGGGCCGCCCTCCTCGCCGGTCTCATCCAGTTGCGATCGCTTTTCCCGACCGGAAGCCGAGCGCTTCCGGCGGCCTCCCGCCCTAGCCAAAAATTTTTTCCAAAGGCACCATTTTGGATCAAGGATAGGCCCTTTTCGGCCGCAACTCTAGGACGCATTCTGCAACTTCCTAGATATTAAGTCGTAGACCCGCTCCACCCTCTCAATATCCTTCGATTTGACAGGGGGCCCCTCAACACCCATGTTCGCCCCGACAGAGCGGATCGCGAGTCTCGCGGAGCTCGCTTTCAGTTCCTCCCCTAAGCTATTGGAATGACATGAATATCGTCATTGTGGAGTCGCCGGCCAAAGCCAAGACTATCAACAAATATCTGGGCTCCTCCTACGAGGTCCTGGCCTCGTTCGGCCATGTCCGCGACCTCCCCGCCAAGAACGGATCGGTCGATCCGGACGCCAATTTCCAGATGATCTGGGAGGTCGATCCCAAGGCTGCCGGCCGACTCAACGACATCGCCAAGGCGCTGAAAGGTGCCGACCGCCTGATTCTCGCGACCGACCCTGATCGCGAGGGCGAGGCGATCTCCTGGCACGTGCTGGAGGTGTTGAAGGAGAAGCGCGCGCTGAAGGATCAGAAGATCGAGCGCGTGGTGTTCAACGCCATCACCAAGCAGGCGGTCTCGGAAGCGATGAAGGCGCCGCGCCAGATCGATGGCGCGCTGGTCGACGCCTACATGGCGCGCCGCGCTCTCGACTATCTCGTCGGCTTCACCCTCTCCCCTGTGCTCTGGCGTAAATTGCCGGGCGCGCGTTCCGCCGGCCGGGTGCAGTCGGTGGCGCTGCGGCTGGTCTGCGACCGCGAGCTCGAGATCGAGAAATTCGTGCCGAGGGAATATTGGTCGCTGGTCGCGACGCTTCTGACCCCGCGCGGCGAAGCCTTCGAGGCACGGCTCGTCGGCGCCGATGGCAAGAAGATCGCGCGGCTCGACATCGGCTCGGGCGCGGAAGCCGAAGATTTTCGTAAAGCCATCGAAGCCGCGCTGTTCAAGGTCGCGACTGTCGAGGCAAAGCCCGCGCGGCGCAATCCGCAGGCGCCCTTCACCACCTCGACGCTGCAGCAGGAGGCCAGCCGCAAGCTCGGCTTCGCGCCGGCCCACACCATGCGCATCGCGCAGCGGCTCTATGAAGGCATCGACATCGGCGGCGAGACCACCGGCCTCATCACCTATATGCGTACCGACGGCGTGCAGATCGATCCGTCCGCGATCACCCAGGCGCGCAAGGTGATCGGCGAGGACTTCGGCAACGCCTACGTGCCCGATGCCCCGCGCCAGTACCAGGCCAAGGCCAAGAACGCACAGGAAGCGCACGAAGCGATCCGCCCGACCGATCTCTCGCGCCGGCCCAACGACCTCCGCCGGCGCCTGGATAACGATCAGGCTCGGCTCTACGAATTGATCTGGACCCGCACCATCGCGAGCCAGATGGAATCGGCGGAACTGGAGCGCACCACCGTCGACATCGAAGCCAAGGCCGGCTCGCGCGTGCTGGAATTGCGCGCCACTGGCCAGGTCATCAAGTTCGACGGCTTCCTCGCACTCTACCAGGAAGGCCGCGACGACGAGGAAGACGAAGACTCCCGCCGCCTCCCCTCGATGAGCGCGGGCGAGCCGCTGAAGCGGCAGGATCTTGCCGTCACCCAGCATTTCACCGAGCCGCCGCCGCGCTTCTCGGAAGCGTCGCTGGTCAAGCGCATGGAAGAACTCGGCATCGGCCGGCCCTCAACCTATGCCTCGATCCTGCAGGTGCTGAAGGACCGCGGTTATGTGAAGCTCGAGAAGCGGCGCCTGTACGGCGAGGACAAGGGGCGCGTCGTGATCGCGTTCCTGGAGAACTTCTTCCGCCGCTATGTCGAATACGACTTCACCGCCGATCTCGAGGAACAGCTCGACCGCATCTCGAACAATGAGATTTCCTGGCAGCAGGTGCTGAAGGATTTCTGGCGCAACTTCATCGGCGCGGTCAACGACATCAAGGATTTGCGCGTCGCCGAGGTGCTCGACGTGCTCGATGAGATGCTGGGTCCGCACATCTATCCGCCACGCGCGGATGGCGGCGATCCCCGGCAGTGTCCGACCTGCGGCACCGGCCGGCTGAACCTCAAGGCCGGCAAGTTCGGCGCCTTCATCGGTTGCTCGAACTATCCGGAATGCCGCTACACAAGGCCGCTCGCCGCCGATTCCGAGGCCGCCGCCGACCGCGTTCTCGGCCAGGATCCGGACACTGGCTTCGACGTCACCGTGAAGGCGGGCAGGTTCGGCCCTTATATCCAGCTCGGCGAGCAGAAGGATTATGCCGAAGGCGAGAAGCCGAAGCGCGCCGGCATTCCGAAGGGCACCTCGCCCAACGACGTCGATCTCGAGCTCGCGTTAAAACTTTTGTCGCTGCCGCGTGAGATCGGAAAGCATCCGGAGACGGGTGAGCCGATCACCGCCGGCATCGGCCGCTTCGGTCCGTTCGTGAAGCACGAGAAGACCTACGCCTCGCTGGAAGCCGGCGACGAAGTCTTCGACATCGGCCTCAACCGTGCGGTGACGCTGATCGCCGAGAAGATCGCGAAAGGTCCGAGCGGCCGGCGCTTCGGCGCCGATCCCGGAAAACCGCTCGGCGATCATCCGGCGCTTGGCGCGGTCGCACTGAAGAACGGCCGCTATGGCGCCTACGTTACCGCTGGTGGCGTCAACGCGACGATCCCGAGCGACAAGACGCCCGACGAGGTGACGCTTGCGGACGCGATCGCGCTGATCGACGAGCGCGCAGCCAAGGGCGGCGGCAAGGTGAAGGCGAAGAAAGCCAAGGCGGCGAAGCCGGCGAAGGCTGACGGCGAAGCCGGGGCAAAGCCAGCCAAGAAGGCAGCGGTTAAGAAGGCCGCAAGCAAGCCGAAATCGGATGCCGCCAGCAAGGCGCGCGAGCCGGTGAAGGCAGCGAAGACATCAGCGGCAAAACCTGCCGCAACATCGAAAACGCCCGCGAAGAAAAGCGCGGGCAAGGCTCGAGGGTAAGTGAAACAAAAGCATGACCATGGCTTTCCGGCCCGGGACGCCATTGTCGCCTTTATCCGATCCAATCCCGGAAAAGTCGGCACGCGGGAGATCGCGCGCGAATTCGGGTTGAAGAACGCCGATCGCGTCGAGCTGAAGCGCATGCTGCGCGAGCTCGCCGACGACGGCACCATCGCCAAGCGCGGCCGCAAGATTCACGAGCCGGCCGCGCTGCCGCCGACGGTCATGGCCGACGTCACCGGCCGCGATGCCGACGGCGAGCTGATTGCGACGCCCACCGAGTGGGATACGGAAGAGAACGGCACCGCGCCGAAAATCCGCATCGTCACACCGCGCCATCAGAAACGCGGCACCACCGCCGGCGTCGGCGACCGCGCGCTGCTCCGCATCGAGATGACGGATGAAGCCGACGGCACGCCCTATCGCGGCCGCATCATCAAGGTCATCGACCACGCCAGGACCCGCGTGCTTGGCATCTTCCGCGCGCTGCCAGAGGGCGGCGGCCGGCTGGTGCCGGTGGACAAGAAGCAGGCCGGGCGCGAACTCAACATCGCCCAGGCCGACGCCGCCGGCGCGAAAGATGGCGATCTCGTCAGCGTCGATCTCGTCCGCAGCCGTGGCTTCGGCCTCGCGTCGGGCAAGGTGAAGGAGCGGCTCGGCTCGATCGCGAGCGAAAAGGCGATCAGCCTGATCGCGATCCACGCCCATGAGATCCCGCAGGAATTTTCGCGTGGCGCCTTGCGCGAAGCGGTAGAAGCAAAGCCTGCGACGCTGCAGGGGCGCGAGGACTGGCGCGACGTCCCCCTCGTCACCATCGATCCGCCGGACGCAAAGGATCATGACGACGCGGTCCATGCCGAAGCCGATCCCGATCCGCACAACAAGGGCGGCTACGTCATCCACGTCGCCATCGCCGACGTCGCCTATTATGTGCGTCCGGGTTCGGCGCTCGATCATGATGCGCTGATCCGCGGCAATTCGGTCTACTTCCCGGACCGAGTGGTGCCGATGCTGCCTGAGCGCATCTCCAACAATCTCTGCTCGCTGGTGCCGGGCGAGCCGCGCGGCGCACTCGCGGTGCGTCTGGTGATCGGCGCCGATGGCCGCAAGCGCTCGCATACGTTCCACCGCGTGCTGATGCGCTCGGCCGCCAAGCTGCATTACGCGCAGGCGCAGGCGGCGATCGACGGCCGGCCGGACGACGTCACCGGCCCCCTGCTCGATCCGATCCTGGGGCCACTCTGGACCGCCTACAGGCTCGTGAAGCTGGCGCGCGACGAGCGCGATCCGCTCGACCTCGATCTGCCCGAGCGCAAGATCCTCTTGAAGGCGGACGGTACGGTCGACCGCGTCATCGTCCCCGAACGTCTCGACGCGCACAAATTGATCGAGGAGTTCATGATCCTCGCCAACGTCGCCGCGGCCGAGACACTCGAGAAGAAGGGCCTGCCGCTGATCTATCGCGTGCATGATGAGCCGACGCAGGAAAAGGTTTACAACCTCCAGGAATTCCTCAAGACGCTCGATCTGCCCTTCACAAAGGCCGGCGCGCTGCGGCCGTCCGTGTTCAACAGCGTGCTGGCGCAGGTCGAAGGCGAGGATTACGAGACGCTGGTCAACGAGGTGGTGCTGCGCTCGCAGGCGCAAGCCGAATATTCCGCCGAGAATTACGGCCATTTCGGCCTGAACCTCAGGCGATACGCGCATTTCACCTCGCCGATCCGCCGCTACGCGGACCTGATCGTGCACCGTGCGCTGATCCGCGCCCTTGGGCTCGGCGATGGCGCCCTGCCCGACAGCGAAACGCCGGAGACGCTTGCCGAGATCGCCGCCGAGATTTCGATGACGGAGCGGCGCGCGATGAAGGCCGAGCGCGAGACCGCCGACCGGCTGATCGCGCATTATCTTGCCGACCGCGTCGGCGCGAGCTTTCAGGGTCGCATTTCCGGCGTCACCCGCTCCGGACTGTTCGTCAAGCTGGATGACACCGGCGCCGACGGCTTGATCCCGATCCGGACGCTTGGCACCGAATATTACGACTATGATGAGACACGGCATGCCTTGATCGGCTCCCGCAGCGGTGCCATGCATCGATTGGGTGACGTGGTCGACGTGCGTCTGGTAGAAGCTGCTCCGATCGCAGGCGCCTTGCGCTTTGAATTGCTGTCGGGCGGACAAGCCATTCCGCGCGGCAGAAAAAGCGAGGGCCGGCGCGAACGGAAGAAAGAAGTGCGTGGCGCGAAAGCGGGGCGCGCACCGAGCAAGAAGGATCGCAAGCCGGGCAAGCAGAAGTCCGGCAAATCGAAGCGAGGCAAGTCATGGAAACGCTGAAGCCCGCAACGACGGTGTGGACCCGCGACGCCGCGTCGATCGAGCGGCGGGACCTGTGGACGGCGTTGAAGCGCGGCTTTCGTTGCCGCTGTCCGCGCTGCGGCGAAGGCAAATTGTTTCGCGCCTTCCTCAAGGTCGACGGTCACTGCCCGGTCTGCGATCTGGATTTTTCGCATCATCGCGCCGACGACCTGCCGGCCTATCTCGTCATCGTCATCGTCGGCCACTTCGTGGTGCCGCTCGCGCTGTGGATCGAGACCAACTATTCACCGCCGATCTGGCTGCAGCTCTCGATCTATCTGCCGCTGACCCTGATCTTGTCGCTGCTGCTGTTGCAGCCGATCAAGGGCGCCGTCGTGGGTTTCCAGTGGGCGATGCGGATGCACGGCTTCGATGAGAACGCGCCGGACGATATTCCGCCGGTCTGACGAAACCAGATTCAAGAATGACAAAAAATGGGGATGGAATGACTGAAGTAGCGACCGCGATCAAGCAAGTCGAGGAAGGGAAAGAGGCCGATCATCATCCGTATTTCCGGCCCAAGGATGCCGCGACGCTGATCCTAATCGATCGCTCCAGCGCGAGGCCGAAGGTGCTGGTCGGCAAGCGCCACGACAAGGTCGTGTTCATGCCCGGCAAATATGTCTTTCCCGGCGGCCGGGTCGACAAGGCCGACAACCGCGTGCCAGTCGCCGCTCCAATCAGCAATGAACTTGAGGCCAACCTGCTCAAGGGCAGCCCGAAGATCACGCCCGGCCGAGCTCGCGCGCTGGCCAATGCGGCGATCCGCGAGGCCTGCGAAGAGACAGGTCTGTGCCTCGGCCGCAAGGTCGAGAAGCCTGGCAAGCTCGATGGTCCGTGGACGCCGTTTGCCGATGCCGGCCTATTGCCCGATCCCTCCGGCCTGTTCCTGATCGCGCGCGCGATCACTCCGCCCGGCCGTGTCCGCCGCTTCGACACGCGCTTCTTCACGGCGGATGCCTCCGCCATCGCCCACCGCGTCGAGGGCGTGGTGCATGCCGATGCGGAATTGGTCGAGCTGGTCTGGGTCGAGATCGGCTCCGAGCCATTGGCGGATGCGCATGCCATGACCAAGAACGTGCTGGCCGAGCTCGACCGCCGGCTCGCCACCGGTCCGCTCAGCCACGACGCGCCGGTGCCGTTCTTCCATTTCTACGGTGGCAGGATGCAGAAGGACATTTTGGGCGCGTGACAGGCATGTCGCGAAAGTGTGCAAAAACAAAATAATCTTCCCGGTGGCGCCGTCCCGCTTCGTGCCTATCTGGTTTTGAGCGACCCACACGGAAACGGGGCAAATGGCACAGCGTCAACTCAAGCTCGGCGCGTTCATGCGGCCGATCAGCATCCACACCGGCGCATGGCGCTATCCTGGCGCCTGGCCGGACGCCAATTTCAACTTTTCCCATATCAAGCAGCTCGCCCAGAAGCTGGAAGCCGGCAAGTTCGACGCCTTCTTCATGGCGGACCATTTGGCCGTGCTGAACATGCCGATCAATGCGCTGAAGCGCAGCCACACCGTGACCTCGTTCGAGCCGTTCACGCTGCTGTCGGCGCTCGCGACGGTCACAGAGAATATCGGCCTGGTCGCGACCGGCTCGACCACGTTCGACGAGCCCTATCACGTCGCCCGCCGCTTTGCCTCGCTTGACCATATCAGCGGCGGCCGTGCGGGCTGGAATATCGTCACCACCTCCAATCCGGATGCGGCGCTCAATTTCGGGCTCGACGACCATATGGAGCACGCCGAACGCTATCGCCGCGCGCGGGAGTTCTACGACGTCGTCACCGGTCTCTGGGATTCCTTTGCCGATGACGCCTTCGTGCGCGACGTCGAATCCGGGCTGTTCTTCGATCCAGAGAAGATGCATGTGCTCAATCATGAGGGAAAATACCTGAAGGTGCGCGGTCCCCTGAACATCGCACGCCCGGTGCAGGGCTGGCCGGTGATCGTGCAGGCCGGCGCCTCGGAGGACGGCAGGCAGCTCGCCGCGGAGACGGCGGAAGCGGTGTTCACCGGTGGCGGCAGCCTCAGCGACGGGCAGAAGCTTTACGCCGACATCAAGGGCCGCATGGACAAGCTCGGCCGCGACCGCGAGCATTTGAAGATCCTGCCTGGCGCCTTCGTCGTGGTCGGCGACAGCCTCGAGGAGGCCAAGGAGAAGCGCGCGTTGCTCGACAGCCGGGTGCATTACGACAGCGCGATCGCATCGCTCTCGGTGATTCTGGGCACCGATGCGTCCGGCTTCGATCCGGACGGGCCGTTGCCGCCGATCCCGGAAACCAATGCCAGCAAGAGCGGACGCCAGCGCTTGGTCGACGTCGCCGCGCGCGACAAACTCACCGTGCGCCAGCTCGCACAGCGCGTCGGCGGCTATGGCGGGCTGGCCTTCGTCGGCACACCAAAACTGATCGCTGACCAGATGGAGGAATGGCTGACGAGCTATGCTTCCGACGGCTTCAACATCATGTTCCCGTACCTACCGGGCGGGCTCTACGATTTCGTCGACAAGGTGGTCCCGGAACTGCAGAAGCGCGGGATTTTCCGCAAGGAGTACGAAGGCAAGACGCTGCGGGAGAATTTGGGCCTGCCGCGGCCGAAAAACCGGTTTTTCGCGCACTGATCCGCCCGAATTGGGCCGGTTTGGGTCTGGAAAACCTTGACTTTGGGCCGATTCTGACTAGTTTGCCGGCCAAACGCGGGCCGCTTGGCCGGCTCCAGATACCCCATTATTTTCCTGAGGTTTTGACATGGCCAAGGCGGTCACCATCAAGGTCAAGCTCGTGTCGTCCGCCGACACCGGCTACTACTACGTCGCCAAGAAGAATTCGCGCACCATGACCGACAAGCTGGTCAAGAAGAAGTACGATCCGGTTGCGCGCAAGCACGTCGAATTCCGCGAAGCCAAGATCAAGTAAGATCGCGGGACACTACCCACTCGAACGGGGCCTCGCGGCCCCGTTTTTATTTTGTGGCCCGAGGACTTAGGGCTCACATGATCGCGACCTTGAACGAAGGAAATGCTGGCGGCTACTCGGTCGCATACGGCCGCGAGGACATCTACTTTCCCGTCTACATCACTGCCGCCCTCGCCGCGATCTTCTTCACAGCCGCCTGGATCACCGGCGCGGTTTACTGGCTGGCGCTCGCGGTAACGGCGGCCGGCTTTACCTACTACAACATCCCGTTGCTGGAGACCGGGCGCCCGACCATCGGCGCCAATCAGTACGGCATCTTCATCCAGGCTTTCGGCTTGATCCGCTGGCGCGCCATCGAACGCATCGACCTCGTTCAAATCGCCGAGCGCGCGATGACCGTTCATGAATTGCAGATTGCGCTCAGCATGCCCCTCAGCGGCGCGCTCGTGGCCGACTGGCGCAAGCAGCCGGCTTATCGCCGCTTGATGCGGCTGCCATGGCGCATGGACCACCGCGGCGTGGTGTGCGTCAACCTGGAGCCATTCGACCGGACGCCCGATGAGATCCATCGGACGTTCCTCAGAATGTGGCGTTACTATCGGAGCTAGTGCACCACTTCGCCATGCAGCGCGAGGTCGAGGCCATCGCGCTCGGCGTCCTCGTGCACGCGGAGGCCGACGAACACCTTGACCGCGGCGAGGATGATCAGGCTGACGACGGCATCGTAGACGATCACAGTGGCAACACCGACGCACTGGTTGAAGAACTGACCAGCGTTGCCCTCCAGAACGCCCGGCGTCCCCCCGTATTGCTCGACCGCAAACACGCCGGTGAGCAGTGCGCCGACGATGCCGCCAATCGCATGCACGCCAAAGCAATCCAGTGCGTCGTCATAGTGGAACGCGCGCTTCAAGCCGGTGCACCCCCAATAGCAGAAGACACCGGCGCCGATTCCGATGGCGAAGGCACCGATCGGCGCCACGAAACCGGAAGCCGGCGTGATGGCAACAAGGCCGGCGACCGCGCCCGAGCAGATCCCGACGACGGTCGGCTTGCCCTTGAGCGTCCATTCCACCAGCATCCAGGTGAAAGCAGCAACCGCCGTGGCGATCTGCGTCACCAGCATCGCCATGCCAGCCTGCATCCCTGCCGTGACGGCGGAGCCGGCGTTGAAACCGAACCAGCCAACCCACAGCAGAGAGGCGCCGACAAAGGTCAGCACCATGTTATGGGCAGGCCCCGTCTCCTTTCGCTTGCCGAGCATGATGGCGCACATCAGACCTGCCACGCCGGCATTGATGTGCACGACGGTACCTCCGGCGAAATCGAGCACCTTCACCCATGCGTTCTCGTTGGCAGCGGCGAAGACTCCGTCGGGCCCCCAGACCCAGTGCGCAACCGGCGCATAGACCAGGATCGCCCACAGCCCGATGAACCAGAGCATGGCCGAGAATTTCATGCGCTCGGCAAATGCGCCGGCAATCAGCGCGGGCGTAATGATCGCAAATGTCATCTGAAAGCAGATGTACACGGCCTCGGGGATGGTCGGAGCAAGCGGATTGGGATTGCCAATTCCGCCCTTGCCGATGTCGCTCAGGATGTCCTTGAGAAACATGCGATCGAGGCCACCGACAAAGGGCGTGCCAGTACGAAAAGCCATACTGTAAGTCAGGATGGCGAACAGAATGGTGACGAGGCAGGTGACCGCGAAACTAGTCATCACGGTGTCGCCGACATTCTTCTTGCGCACCATGCCGCCATAGAACAGGCCGAGGCCCGGGATCGTCATCATCAAGACGAGCGCGACGGAAGTGAGCATCCACGCCGTGTCGCCGGAGTTCGGCGTGCACTTTTCAAGGACCTTGCCGCCACAAGCCGGCGGCGCCGCGTCCTGGGCAAACGCAATGTCGCCCAGTGCGAGACTGAGGAGCGCAATTCCCAAGAAAGTCGCCAGGAAAGCAGCCGCGAATTTCACGAGCCTTTGGCTCGCAGATGTTCTTGCGTGCATCATCTTCCTCCCGTGGCAAGAGAAGTCAGCGAAAGGCTTAAGGAGAGGCTTGCCGCGCCGGCAATGCTCGCGGCTTGCTGCTCGACGGACGTCACCAAATGCCTGGCGTCGCCCGCTCGTCCAGTTCTCGCAGTGTTTTGGAGCGCCGCAATTGGCCCGCAGTGCTTGCCCAGAATTGGCAATGTACCCCCGACCTTGGGCACAAAGCTTAGGGAGCTCGGCGCCGCGGCAAGGCCGTCGAGCTTCGATGGCTGGAGATTGGCGGCGACTAGGCTCATGGCCTGCCAGCCTCTATCAGGGACGCCAAAGTCGGAAGACGCCCGTGCCGGTCTCCGACTCCCAATTCTTAGCCAGAATCAATCAAGTTTCGTGCCACCAACCATGCAGAGAAAACCTGTTGAATCAACATCGTCTCTAGTTCACCAACGCGTGAACTGGCTTGGCTACTGCCGATTTTGAAAGCACCTCACTGACTATAATTTAATCAGCCACGATTGCCGTCCGCGTGGGGCAGCAGTCCTCGGCGGAAAATTAGCCGCCGGCGCGGACCTTACGCCGCCTTCAATAGCGGCGGCTGTGAGGGCCGCATCAGCGCGAACGCCACCTGGATGATGCCGCCGGCGAGCCCAAGCGCGACGCCGATGCGCCAGGCCATGGTGTAGGAGCCGAGCGCGTCGTACAGCAGCCCTCCCCCATAGGCGCCGAGGAAGCTGCCGATCTGGTGGCTCATGAAGGCAAGTCCCTGGATCATCGCCTGCCAGCGCAGCCCGAACATCTCCGCCACTGCGCCCGCGACCAGCGGACCGACGCCCATCCACAGGAAGCCCATGATGGCGCCGAACAGCAGCGTGGAGGCGGGCGTCGCCGGCAGCATGAAATACCAGGCGAGCGCCAGCGAGCGCAGGATGTAGATCATGCCCAGCAGCGCAAGCTTGTTCCAGCGCTGGCCGGCCCAGCCGAAGAAGAGAGAGCCGAGTACGTTAAAACCGCCAATCATGCCGAGCGTCTGCGCGCTCAGCATTGGATCGAGGCCGCAGATCGCGAGATAGGACGGCAGATGCGTGGTGAGGAAGACGAGCTGCATGCCGCAAACGAGATAGGCGCAAGTCATCACCACAAAGGAAGCATTACCGAACGCCGCTCGCGCGGCGATGGCTGCGGTGGCCTCGCCGATGTCTTCGGATGACGTCGGCTTGGGCAGCGGAACCTGGTCGATCCGACCCGCGTACCAGGCGGCAGGGATCATCGCGAGCGCCAGCACCACGAAGCCGATCAAACCGACACGCCAGCCGAAACCCTCATTGAGGAGCTGTCCGATCGGAGCCGACAGCAGGGCGCCGAGCGATCCGGCACCGGAGACAATGCCAAGCACGGTTGAGCGCACCGTCTCCGGCACCGCGCGGGCTGCGACCGACATCGCGATCGCGGCTGCCGTGCACGCAAGCGAGGTACCGATCAGGACCCCACCGCCGATCATGATGCTGATGACGCCGTGCGCGCCCGCCATGAACCCAAGGCCCGCGATATAGAGCAGCGAACCAACCACCATGATCGGGCGAAAGCCGTACCGCACCGTCATGGCGCCGGCGAGCGGTTGCAGGAAGCCCCAGGCGAGGTTCTGCACCGCCAGCGCCAGCGTGAAGTCGGACACCGAAATCCTGATGTCATGCGTCAGCGGCTGCATGAAGATGCCGAGGCTCTGCCGCAGGCCCATGCTCAGCGTGAGCATGATCGAGGCGCCGATCAGGATCGGCAGCGTGGGACGCAGGATTTGCAGCAAGGGCATTGTTTTTGTTCTCCCTATCGATGGCGGCGCAGCAAAGCCGACCTGCGATTCACGCAATTTTTAATTACACAGACCTGTGTAACTTGGCTATAAGAGGGAGGTGCTGTCAAGCGAGTGAGATACGGAGCCGTTGCATGGCTTCTCCGCACCAGAAACAGACGATGAAGGACCGGATCCTTCAGACGGCTGACCGGTTGTTCTACCTGAAGGGCATTCGTGCCATCGGCGTCGACACGATTTCCGCCGAGATCGGCATCAGCAAGCGCACGCTCTACAACCACTTTCCGTCCAAGGACGCGCTGATCGCGGCCTATCTGGAGCATCGCTTCGTGCAGCCGAAGCCGTCGGACAAGTCACCGGTCGAGCAGATCCTCGGCACCTTCGATGCGCTGGAGCGTCGTTTCGGCGCCAAGGATTTTCGCGGCTGTCCCTTCGTCAATGCGGTCGCCGAACTCGGTGGCGAAGACAAGTCGGTGAAGGAAATCGCCATCGCTTTCAAGGAAAGCCGCCGGCTGTGGTTTCGCGATCGATTGGTCAAGCTGGGCGTTGCCGATCCGGAGGGACTGGCGACCCAACTGCAATTGCTGGTCGATGGCTCGATCGCACAGGATCTCGTCCGCGACGACCCCGCGATGGCGCGTGCCGCGAAAGATGCTGCACGAGTACTGCTGGAGAATGCTGGGGTAAAGGTCAGTAGCCCGGATGGAGCGGAGCGAAATCCGGGGAGGCTACGCGAGGATTGAGACGAAACCCGGATTGCGCTTCGCTTCATCCGGGCTACGCAACTGCGTGCAGGC
Source organism: Bradyrhizobium sp. Arg237L (assembly GCF_029990105.1). Taxonomy (NCBI): domain Bacteria; kingdom Pseudomonadati; phylum Pseudomonadota; class Alphaproteobacteria; order Hyphomicrobiales; family Nitrobacteraceae; genus Bradyrhizobium; species Bradyrhizobium sp. Arg237L. The sequence continues at coordinate 13,480 of NZ_JAQMIL010000096.1, forward strand.
TATGCCGCTGCAGAGACGACTCTATTTCGGCCATCGTGCTTGGCGCGGTAGAGCGCGTTGTCGGCACGCTTGAGCACGTCGGAGACCGACTCGCCCTTGCGCTCCAGCGTGGTGAGGCCGATCGAGATCGTGACCTCGATGCGGTTGGCGCCCTTGTTGATGGCGAAGGATTCACCGGCGATCGAGCGGCGCAGGCGTTCGGCGACCATGCTGGCGACGTGAAGGTCGGTTTCCGGCATCACGATCACGAATTCCTCGCCGCCATAGCGGCACGCGAGATCAATGCCGCGGATCGATTTGCGGATCCGTGTCGCGAAGTCGCGCAGGACGTCGTCGCCGGCGTCATGACCATAGGTGTCGTTGATCGCCTTGAAGTAATCGATGTCGAGGATCATCAGCGCCAGCGGCTTGCCGCGGGCCGAGGCCTGTTCACCAAGCGTCGCCAGATGGCTCTCCATGTAGCGGCGGTTATGCAGCCCGGTCAGCGCGTCCGTGATCGCCATCTCGATCGAGTTCTGCACATTGTCGCGCAGATGATCGGTATAGCGCCGGCGACGGATTTGGGTGCGCGCCCGCGCCAGCAGTTCGTTCTTGTCGATCGGCCGCAGCAGGTAATCGTTGACGCCGATCTCAAGCCCGCGCAGCAGCCGCGCATTGTTGTCGGCATCCGAGATGGCGAGGATCGGCAATTGGCGGGTGCGCTCCAGCGAACGTGCCTGGCTGCAGAGCCGCAGGCCGTCGTAATTGTCGAGGCTGAGCGAGACGATGAGCAGGTCGTAATTGCCCTCGGCGGCATTGAACAGCGCTTCGGCCGGGTTGGTCTCGACATCGACCGTATGCTCAGCGGACAGCATCGGCGCGAGCCGTTCGTAGGACGACGGCCGGTCGTCGACCAGAAGGATGCGGCCGCCAAGCCCCTTGTCGGCAATCGCGCTGCGTTCGGGCGCCTGCATGCCGATCTCGAGCGAAGTGATCGCGCGCATGCGCAATTCATCGGTCATCATCTTCAGTCGTGTCAGCGAGCGCACGCGTGCGATCAGCACGACGTCGGACACAGGTTTGGTCAGGAAGTCGTCGGCGCCGGCTTCCAGCCCGCGCACGCGGTCGGCGGGGCTGTCGAGCGCGGTGACGATGACGACCGGAATGAAGTGCGTGGCCGGGTTGGACTTGAGGCGACGGCATACCTCGAAGCCGTCCATATCAGGCATCATGACGTCGAGCAGGATGATGTCGCATTCAGCCCGGGCGCAGATCTGCAGAGCCTCAGTGCCGTTGGAAGCGGTCAGCACGTCGAAATATTCGGCCGACAATCGTGCTTCCAACAACTTGACGTTCGCGGGAACGTCATCGACCACGAGGATACGCGCAGACATCGAAACCCTACTCCCCTACCCGATAAAGCGTCGGACAGTCTCAATAAATTTGCCGACCGAAATTGGTTTGGACAAATAGGCCTCGCATCCGCCCTCACGGATGCGTTCCTCATCGCCCTTCATCGCGAACGCCGTGACCGCGACCACCGGGATCTTGCGCAGATCGGGATCGTCCTTGATCCAGCGCGTGACTTCGAGCCCGGAGACCTGCGGAAGCTGGATGTCCATCAGGATCAGGTCGGGATGCAGCTTGCGGACGAGATCGAGCGCCTCGAAGCCATTGCTTGTGCCGGAGGTCTGATAACCGTGCGCCTCCAGCAGGTCGCGAAAGAGCTTCATATTGAGCTCGTTGTCCTCCACGATCAGGACGGTCTTGGCCATCCCGTCCCTCCAAAGCCGTAGGAAACAGTCCCTGATACGGTACGTCCGGTACCGCGGTCGAGCGCGTCGAAATGTAAATTCAAACTAGCGCCAGATTCGCTCAAACCCGTTAAGCCCGACCGCTATCTTGTGTGGCGTGGTTTCCACTTGCTTGAACAGGTCCGAAAGACTCGGGCATGATGCGTGTCATTAGAGAACATAAGTTAACGGAAAGGCAAACCGACCGTTGAAAAAGCCTGTTCAAAACCCCCGCGAAGTAGCTGAAATCGTTGCGGTTCAGGCGCTGGGTTTCATCGCCGGCGACCCCGAAAGGCTGGGCCTGTTCCTGGCCGAGACGGGAATCGGGCCCGAGACGCTCCGCTCCGCCGCCTCCGACCCAAAGTTCCTTAGCTCGGTGCTCGATTTCGTGATGCGGGACGATGCGACCGTGCAAGCGTTTGCGAAGGCTTCCGAGCTGCACCCGACCAACATTGCCGCGGCCCACCAGGTCCTGAACGATCCCAAATGGGAACGCGACGTGCCGTGAGCGCGGCGCTCACGAGCAACGGCCCCCGCTGCTTCTGCCGGGATTGCCTCGGCGACCTCGACTTCAAGGCAAGGCGCTGCAGCCATTGCGGCTCGCCGCGCCTGGTTCGCCATCACGCCCTGCCGCGGCTTGCGCTGGCGCATATCGATTGCGACGCCTTCTACGCCACGGTCGAGAAACGCGACAACCCTGATCTCGCCGACAAGCCCGTCATCATCGGCGGCGGCAAGCGCGGCGTGGTTTCGGCCGCCTGCTATGTCGCGCGGACCTTTGGCGTGCGCTCGGCCATGCCGATGTTCAGGGCGATCGAGCTTTGCCCGTCCGCGACCGTGATCCCACCGGATATGGCGAAATATGTCCGCGTCGGCCGCGAGGTGCGCCACGCGATGCAGGCGCTGACGCCTCTGGTCGAGCCCTTGTCGATCGACGAGGCCTTCCTCGATCTCTCCGGCACCGAGCGCGTCCACGGCATGATCCCGGCGAAGGTGCTGGCGGGCTTCGCCCGCGACGTCGAGCGCAATATCGGCATCACAGTGTCTGTCGGGCTGTCCTGCAACAAGTTCCTAGCCAAGATCGCCTCCGACCTCGATAAGCCGCGCGGCTTCGCCACGCTCGACCAGGACGAAGCGCGCGAGATGCTCGCGGACAAGCCTGTTGGTTTCATCTTCGGCGTCGGGCCTGCGACCCAGGAAAGGCTGATCCAGCGGGGCTATCGCACCATCGCCGACCTGCAGCGCGCCGACGAGAACGAGCTGATGAAGCAGTTCGCGAACGAGGGCCGTAGATTGTGGCGGCTCGCGCGCGGCATCGACGACCGTCGCGTGGTAGCCGATCGCGGCGCCAAGACGATCTCAAGCGAGACCACGTTCGAGAACGACATCCGCGATTTCGTCACGCTGGAAAGGCTGCTGTGGAGATTGTCCGAGAAGGTCTCGGCGCGGCTGAAGAACAGCGAGCTTGCAGGCTCCACCATCACGTTGAAGCTGAAGACCGCCGATTTCCGCCCGCGCACCCGCTCGCAATCGATCGCGGCGCCGACCCAGCTCGCCGGAAAGATCTTTGCGGTGTCGCGCGAGATGCTGGCGAAGGAGATCGACGGCACCGCCTTCCGCCTGATGGGTGTCGGCGTCAGCGCGCTGCGGCCGGGATCGGCGGCCGACGATACCGACATGCTCGACCGACGCTCCGCCCACGCCGAGCGCGCGATGGATGACCTGCGGAAGAAGTTCGGAAACGCGGTGGTGATTAGGGGAATTTCTTACAAGGGGCCGGCGAAGACGGAGTGACGTCGTCCGTCTTTCCGTTGTCATTGCCGGGCTTGACCCGGCAATCCATCCACTCCGAAAGGAATCTTCTGAAGGGTGATGGATGCGCGGGTCAAGCCCGCGCATGACGAGGTGAGCCCAACGGCCCCCTATCACTTACACGGCTTCGTGTCCTTGACGTCGAACTTGCCCATCGCGCCTGAGATCACGAAGTCATTGTAATCCAGCACCAGCGCACGGGAGACGCCGTTCTCGTAGAGCTCGAACGACATCGCATAGACCGGCGTCTGCTCACCATCAACGGCCTTGGCATCGCGGTCGTAATAGCTCACCGTCACCGGCCACCGGGTCATCGATTTCATCGCATCGTTCGTGGTCGAAGCATCGGGCGACGCCGGCGCGCGCTCGCCGGGGATCGGCTGTCCGATCACAGAAAGCGTGTTGTAGACCTTTTCGCCGTTGTCGGAACCGTCATAGACCGTGAGCTCGAGCACGCTCTTGCCCTCGCGCGCGGCGGCGATGATGTGCTGGATCTGCTCGGTCGGGAATACGACTTTGCCGTCGAGCTGAAAGGTCTTCGCCACCGGCTGCTTCAGCTTGACCGTGATGTGGTCGCCCACCCGCTCCGCCACGCCATCCACCGGCGCGGAATCGCCGTCGTTCATCCGCGTATCGATCTTGAACCGGTAGCTCTTGCCGGCGGCATCCTCCCAGGACGAAGAGCGCAGGTCGGAGAGCGTGACCTTGCCCTCGCCGCTGTCGAGCTCCGATACCTGGCGGAATTCGGATGTGTAGCCCTCGCAGGTGCTGCCGGAGAAATTATAGAGGATGCGCCCGCGCACGCTGCTGATCGCGTTGGAGCCGCGCGACTTCACGAGATTGAGATCGTAGAGCGCCTGATGCGACAAAAACGGCACCGTTCCGGCCGTGGCCGCTCCGTTGGTGAATCCCGATCCTGCGGCTACGGCAATGGTCATCGCCAAAACGCGAGGCGGAATCCGGAACAGGCGGGCCATGTATATCCCTTTAGGAAACGGACGATTCGCCACAATAGTGACGGCTCTATTGCGCCGCAACTGGGGCAGTTTCACAAAAAGGTAACGCCGAGAACGCGAGCGACGCGTTTTTTGGCATATTTCATCAGGGTTTACGCAGCAAAGCGCCGTTCTTGACCGATCCGCGGCCGACTTGAAAGCGGCGGCGCGATGCGCGAAACAGTGCGCCCTGATTGTCACTGAACCCGGGGACGGAAAACATGGCAGGTACGGTCGAACAGAAACTGGCGGCACAGGGGATCACCCTGCCCGAGCCCGCCGCTCCCGTGGCGAACTATGTCGGCTTCGTTCGTACCGGCAACCTGCTGTTCGTCTCCGGCCAGCTTTGCTTCGATGCCCAGGGCAAGCTGATCGCCAAGGGCAAGCTGGGTGCGGGCGTCACCATCGAGCAAGGTAGCGCCGCCGCCCGCGGCTGCGCGATCAACCTGTTTGCCCAGATCAAGGCCGCGCTCGGCGACCTCGACAAGGTCGCGCGCGTGGTGCGGCTTGGCGGTTTCATCAATTCGACACCCGACTTCCTGGACGCACCGAAGGTGCTGAACGGCGCCTCGGACCTGATGGTGGCCGCCTTCGGCGACAAGGGCCGGCACGCCCGTACCACCGTTGGCGTCGCTTCGCTGCCGGCGGACGCCGCCGTGGAAGTCGAGGGATTGTTCGAGGTCACCTGAGCGATGCGGGCCCCCGACTGGCTGACGGCACGGCCGGTCGCCCATCGCGGCCTGCATGATGTTGCGCGCGGCATCATCGAGAACATGCCGGCGGCGGCCGAAGCGGCCATCGCGGGCAATTTCACCATTGAGTGCGATATCCAGCTTACTGCCGACGGCGAGGCCATGGTGCATCACGACGATGCGCTCGGCCGGCTCACCGAGGGCTCGGGCCTCCTGCTCACCAAGACGGCGGCCGAACTGAAGGCCATCCGCTTCAAAGACACCGGCGAGCGCATGATGTCGCTCGGCGACCTCTGCGCGCTGGTTGCCGGCCGCGTGCCGCTCCTGGTCGAGGTGAAGAGCCATTTTGACGGCGACCGCAAATTGGTGAAGCGGATGGCGGAGGTGCTGAGCAGTTATTCCGGGCCCGTGGTCGGCATGTCTTTCGACCCGGACCAGGTGCTGGCGCTGCGTGAGATCATGCCAAGGCTGCACCGCGGCATCACCGCCCAGCGCAACTATGACGACGGGTATTGGGCCAAGCTGACACCGGCACAGCGCGACAGCATGCTCTACCTGCGCCATGGCTTCCGCACCGAGCCGCATTTCGTCGCCTACTGGATCGACCAGTTGCCGGCGCCCGCGCCCTGGATCGCGCGCAACCTGTTCGGCTGCCCGCTACTGGCCTGGACCGTGCGCACGCCGGAGCAACGCGCGAGAGCGGCGCGCTATGCCGACCAGATGATCTTCGAAGGTTTCATGCCGGGAACCTGACATGTGGCTGGCGGCCTTGAAGTCGGCATTGCGATGCACGATCTTTGTAGGGCGCAGGTCACCATGGGCGATGGCCGCTCGCACGGGGGACCGGTTCAAACTCTCAATGGCCTCATCCGAAATCACCCTCGAAGCGGTTCCGTCCGTCAGCGATATCAAGGCTGCGGATTGGGACGCCTGCGCCAATCCGACGGTCGATCCCGGCTCGCTTGATGCCCTCGACACGCTGGCTTTACCCAGTGCTGGAGGCCTCGCATGCATCCACGCAAAACCCGCCTATAACCCCTTCGTTTCGCACGCCTTTTTTGCGGCATTGGAGGCTTCCGGCTCGGCCGTCGTGCGGACCGGCTGGGGGCCACGGCATCTCCTGGCCAGGCTGGACGGCGAGATCGTCGGGATCGTCCCCTGCTATCTCAAGTCCCACTCCCAGGGCGAATATGTCTTCGATCGCGGCTGGGCCGACGCCTATGAGCGCGCCGGCGGCCGGTATTATCCGAAGCTCCAGGTGTCGGTGCCCTTCACGCCCGCCACCGGGCCGCGTCTCCTGCTTCGCAACGGCATCCACCGTGAGCAGATCAGGTCGGCGCTTGCCCATGGCCTGATGGCGCTATGCGAGGCCACCGAGGCCTCCTCGGCGCATGTGACCTTTGCAAGCGAGGACGAAGCGAAGTTCCTCGGCGGACATGGTTTTCTGCAGCGGACCGACCAGCAGTTCCACTGGCACAATGACGGCTTCAAGACCTTCGACGATTTCCTCGCCACGCTGAATTCCCGTCACCGCAAGGCGATCAAGCGCGAGCGGCGCGAGGCGCTAGCGGCCGGTGTCACGATCCACTGGCTGACAGGCGAGGAGATCACCGAGGATGCGTGGGACGCGTTTTTCGACTTCTACATGGAGACCGGCTCGCGCAAATGGGGCCGGCCGTATCTGAACCGGAAATTCTTCTCGCTGATCGGCGAGAGCATGGCCAAGGACGTGCTGCTGGTCATGGCGAAGCGCAATGGACGCTGGATCGCAGGAGCCATCAACTTCATCGGCTCGGACACGCTGTTCGGCCGCAACTGGGGCGCGACCGAGCACCATCCCTTCCTGCATTTCGAGGTCTGCTATTATCAGGCGATCGATTTCGCCATCCAGAGCGGATTGAAGGTGGTCGAGGCCGGCGCGCAAGGGGAGCACAAGCTCGCGCGCGGATATCTGCCGCAGACCACCTATTCCGCCCATTACATCGCCGACCCGGGCCTGCGCCGGGCGATCGCTGATTACCTCAAGCGCGAACGTGCCTATGTCGCCGAGGTCGGCCGCGAGCTCTCCGAGGCTGGCCCGTTCCGCAAGGGCGGCGACGAGAGTTAAGCTTTCTGCTAGGAGCTATGTCTTCTGCAAGACATGTGATTTGAGGAGCCGACGCCATGCCCACCGCCTATGATCCCAACAACATCTTCGCCAAGGTCCTGCGCGGTGAACTGCCCTGCTACAAGGTCTATGAGGACGAGCATGTCATCGCGTTCCTCGACATCATGCCGCGTTCGCCCGGCCACACGCTGGTGATCCCGAAGGCCCCGGCCCGCAACATCTTCGACATTTCGCCTGACGACTTCGCCCATGTCGCGCGCGGCGCGCACAAGATCGCCGCGGCGGCGATGAAGGCCTTCCAGGCCGACGGCATCACCGTGCAGCAGTTCAACGAGCCGGCCGGCGGCCAGGTCGTCTTCCACCTCCATATGCATGTGATGCCGCGCCATGACGGCGTTGCACTGCTGCCGCCGGCGAGCCGCAAGGAGGACGTAAAGGTGCTGGAGGACAATGCGACCAAGCTGATCGCCGCGCTGGGGTAACGGCTGCGCCCACCGTCATTGCGAGCGAAGCGAAGCAATCCATCTCTCCGCCCGTGGCGCGATGGATTGCTTCGTCCGCTGCGCTCCTCGCAATGACGCTTGGCCAACTATTCCGTCTCGAAATCGCCGGGCTGCGGCGGCGCCAGCGGCGTGAATTCGCAGCGATCGGGCTTGATGTCGAGCAGCGGCGTCTCGTCGAGGCAGTCCAATCCGCGCACCAGGATGACGTTGCCCTCGACGCCGACCAGCTTCACGATCGAGGTCGCAATCGGGTTCGGCCGCACCGGGGAGCGCAGCGAGAAGGCGCCGCGGGTTTTTCCGTTGCTCTTCGGGCTCTGCAGCACGAGGTCGCGGCGCGACTGGTGCAGCCAGTAGAGCACTTCGAGATTCTCGTAGAAATCGACGCCCTTGATGGCGGGCACCCATGGCTCGAAAATCTCCAGACGACAGACGGGGCCGTCATGGCGGCCCTGCCGCGGCGTCATCAGCCGCGAGGTCCAGGGCGTGCGGATGCGACCGATGAAGATCAGGCCGGCGTCCTGTGCCGGCGGCATCTCGATGGCGACTTCGCCCGGGCGTATCTCACCTTCTCGAACCATGTCTCAATCCACAGATAGCTGCTTGCCTATCGACAGTAACGCATTGCGCGGCGGCTGCAATCAGCCGAGCCACCATTGGCCGCCGACCAGGATCACTTCGCCGATGGCCACGCCTGCGAAGATCGATTTCCGCGACAGCGTGAACGCGGCAAAGCCTGCGGCCACGGCCCCATAGCGCAACAGGGCCGGAACGCCTGCGAGCGCGCCGGGCGGCTGCACCACGATCTGCGCGATGACGCCGGCGAGAATCGCGGTGGCGACTGCCCTCACCCACACAAGAAGCTCGGAGCCCTCATCGAGCCCGCCGCCGAACCACAGGCCCAGCATGCGCCAGATCTGGTTCGGGATCACGCCGGCCACGAACAGGACCACGAGCGCATGCCAGTCGCCGATGAAGGTGCTCATGCGATCGCCTTTGCCCTTGCCCGGTGCACGCCATAGGCGATGGTGCCGGCGACGACGCCGCTGACCAGAATGTCGAGGCCGCTGTTGAGCAGCGTCGCCAATGGATACAGCGCCAGTCCCAGCGCGAGCGCGACACCGTCGGCAAGCTCGCGGCAATTGCGCGCGGTCGAGAACAGGAACGCCAGCGGCGTCAGCATCAGGATCGCCGCGGCGAAAAGCTGCGAGAGATTGGCGGCCAGCAGGTAGCCGATCGTGTTGGCCACCACAGAGAGAAAGACCAACCCGCAGCCGAGCCCATGAATGAAGGCGATGCGGCGCTCCCGCGGCACCTGCGGCAGAAAGCGATGGCATTCGACCCACAGCGTTACGGCGGTGAGATGCGCCACCAGGATCAGATGCCGCCGTTTTGTCTTTGGCGTCCGCATCATTGGCAGGACGGACACCACCATCGGAAACAGGCGGATGGCGCTGACGCTCACCGCGATCGCCGATTGCAGGATGGTCGCGCCCGAACCGAGCGTCGACACCAGGATGATCTGCGCCGGTCCAGCCCAGACGAACACCGTGCTCGCCAACGTCCAGGCCAGCGAGAAATGCGTGTCATGCGCCAGCGCCCCGATGCCGAGATAGGTCGCGAACAGCACCAGCGCCAGGATGGTCGATCCGACCGACCGCACGCCCCAGAAGAAGGCGCGGAATGAGCTGTGCCATTGCGGGGAATCGAGCGGAGGAAGCGCCACGGAGGACCAGAGAGAGGTTTGAATTGAGCGGCATAGGGCGGATGAAGCGGGGCGGCGTCAAGCAAGCGCGCCTCAGGGCTGGCATGCAGCAGCGCCCCACCGTCATTGCGAGCCACCGGGTCGGCGCATAGCGCCGCCCGATGACAGGCTCCGCGAAGCAATCCATGCCGCCGCTTGCGGAGAGATGGATTGCTTCGTCGCTTCGCTCCTCGCAATGACGAGCCCTACCCTCTCACACCCTGTTCCGCAACACGAAACAGGCACCGCCGGCTTTGCGGATGCGGCTGCAGAGATTGTCGGCCTCGGGCCGCGTGTCGGCGCCGATGCGCACCTGGTAGAAAGTGGCGGTCCCGCGCGTGCGCAGAGGTGCGCTGAGCAGGCTCGGATCCTGGTCGCCGATCACGGCGCTCAGGCTCTTCATCGCGCGCGCATACATCGCCAGCGCCTTGTCGCGGTTGAAGCCCGCGGCGAGCTGCACGCCCCAAACCTTTGCCGCAGCCAGCGTGACGTGCTGCTCGAGCCCGGCGACGAATGGGTTCGGCGCGCGCTTCAGAAGCGCCATCAATTCGCGGCAGCTCGACGTCGGCGGACGCGCAGGCATCTTGCCGCCGCGGCCGGCGGACGCCCATTCGTCGACGCTGGAGCCGGTGATCGCGTATACATAGTTGCGCGTTTCCTGCGGCATGTAGCCGGTGCCGGCGAGCCAGTCCTGCACGCGGCGCGGACCGGCATTGTAGGCCGCGGCGGCAAGGCCGAGATTGCCGAACTGGCTGCGAAGCTCGCTGAGGAATTCGGCCGACTTCGGCAGCGCCTGCACGGGATTGAAGGGATCAAGCAGGCCGCGCTCGTTCGCCGTTCCCGGCATGAACTGCGCGATGCCCTGCGCGCGCTGGCCGTTCCGCGTCATCGGGCCGACCGCATCGGGCTGAAACCGGCTCTCCTGCCAGATCACCCGGGCAAAGAATTCGAGCGGCAGATCGTTCGCCCGTGCAGCAGATTCGATCATCAGGCACATCGCCTCCCGCGCCTCGCTCTCGCGCGCGGTCTCAGACTTTTCCGGGGGTTGCGCGAGTTCCTCGACGCTCGGGTGAACGACGCGGCTGTCAGGCTCCTCGGCCGCCGCCGGTGCCAGCCACAGCAAGATCACGAGAGCAGCGCTGAAATGCGGGATTATTCGCATCATCTCAGACCTGACAAATCAGTCCTTGACTTAGGCGGCGGGCCAACTAGCAAACTTGGGCATTATCAACGCGCCAGGGCCGAAATGCGCACAATCTATTTTGATCTCGACGGCACGCTGACCAACCCCAAGCCCGGGATCACCCGCTCGATCCAATATGCCCTCGAGCGACTGGGCAAGGCGGTCCCAAGGGAAGACGAATTGACCTGGTGCATCGGCCCTCCCCTGCACGCGAGCCTGAAGAAACTGGTCGGCAGCGATGCGCTCGCAGATCGGGCTCTGACACTTTACCGGGAGCGGTTCGCCGATATCGGCCTGTTCGAGAACGAAACCTATCACGGCATCCAGGAGACGCTGTCCGCGCTGGCCGCCTCGCATCCGCGCATGTTCATCGCCACCAGCAAGCCTACGGTGTATGCCGAGCGGATCATCGATCATTTCGGCCTGCGTCCCTATTTCGAACAGGTGTTCGGCTCGGAGCTCGACGGCACGCGCACCGACAAGACCGAGCTGTTGCGACATGCGCTCGAAACGGCGAAGGCGGATCCCACGCAGGCGATCATGATCGGCGACCGCAGCCACGATATCGTCGGCGCGCGGAGCAACGGCATGACAGCCATCGGCGTCCTCTACGGCTATGGCAGCGAAGAGGAGCTGAAGGGGGCCGGCGCACATCATATCTGCGCGACCCATCCGAATTTGCTCGACCATTGCCTATCGCTTCCGGCTTGATCACTCGGAGCACACGAGATGACAACAACGTCCGACCAGCAGCTCGACTTCGCACCCGACGACGACGCGCCGATCGGCTACATGAAACGCACGCGCGACTACTATGCTGCGATCGGCTACACGATGCCCTATCGGTGGGCGCATTACACCAGCGCGCCGTTCCAGCCGCTGCGCAAGCCGCTCGCCGACTCCCGCGTCACCATCATCACCACGGCGGCGCCGTTCGATCCCGCCAAGGGCGATCAGGGACCAGGGGCGAAATATAACGGCGGCGCCAAGTTTTATCAGGTCTATGACGGCGACACATCGAAGCAGCACGATCTGCGCATTTCCCACATTGCCTATGACCGCGTGCACACCTCGGCCAAAGACAGCGGCACCTGGTTCCCGTTGCCGCAATTGCGGCGGCTGGCGGAGGAAGGACGGATCGGCGAGATCGCGCCGCGCTTCTTCGGCGCGCCCACCAACCGCAGCCACCGCGTCACCATCGATACCGATGCGCCGGAGATCCTGGCGCGCTGCCGCGCTGATGGCGTCGATGCCTCCGTCCTGGTACCGAACTGCCCGGTGTGCCACCAGACCGTCAGCCTGGTGGCATGGCATCTCGAGGCGGGCGGCATTTCGACCGTCGTGATGGGTTGCGCCAAGGATATCGTCGAGCACGCCGCCGTGCCGCGATTCCTGTTCAGCGATTTCCCGCTCGGCAATTCAGCCGGCAAGCCGCACGACGTGGCGTCGCAGGCGTTCACGCTGGAGCTTGCGCTACGCGTGCTGGAGTCCGCGCCAGGACCGCAGACGACGGTGCAGTCGCCGCTCCGCTGGACCGAGGATCATTCCTGGAAGCGAGACTACAGCAACGCCGACGCGCTCAGCGCCGAGGAACTGGCACGGCTCCGCCGCGAGTTCGATGCGCAAAAGGAAATCGCGAAGGGCATCCGCGAGAGCGCGGCGTAGTCCCTCAATGAAAAAGGCCGGCTTTGCAGCCGGCCTTTTTTGATGATCGATCACAACGCTATCACACCTTCACCAGCGGTCCGCGCGCTGGCCCCTTGGAGCCGCCGCCGTTGGGACCGCCCGGCTTCGGCTTGCGCTTGCGTGCGCCGGGGAGCTTCTCCGGCTTCGGCGTGACCGGGCCTTCGACGAACTCGAAGCCGATCTTGTCCTTGCCGGTTGCCTCGTCCTTGACCAGGACGACACGGACATGGCCGCCGCCCTTGAGCTGACCGAACAGCACTTCATCGGCCAGCGGCTTCTTGATGTGCTCCTGGATCACCCGCGCCATCGGGCGGGCACCCATCTGCTCATCATAGCCATTCTCGATCAGCCATGCCTTTGCGGGCTCGGACAGCTCGATGGTGACGTCGCGGTCCGCGAGCTGCGCCTCAAGCTGAAGCACGAACTTCTCGACCACCATGCCGATCACCTCGGCATTGAGATGCGCAAAAGAGACGATCGCATCGAGCCGGTTGCGGAATTCCGGCGCGAACTGGCGATTGATCGCCTCGTGGTCGTCGCCTTCCCGCTTGCTACGGGTGAAGCCGAAGGCCTGCCGTGCAAGATCGGCCGCGCCCGCATTCGTGGTCATGATCAGGATCACATTGCGGAAGTTGACCTGCTTGCCGTTATGGTCGGTCAGCCTGCCGTGATCCATGATCTGCAGCAGCACGTTGTAGAGATCCGGATGCGCCTTCTCGATTTCGTCGAGCAGCACGACGCAATGCGGATGCTGGTCCACGCCGTCGGTCAACAGGCCGCCCTGGTCGAAGCCGACATAGCCGGGAGGTGCACCGATCAGGCGCGACACCGTGTGCCGCTCCATGTACTCGGACATGTCGAAGCGCAGCAGCTCGACGCCGAGCGACGCCGCGAGCTGTTTTGCCACTTCGGTCTTGCCGACGCCGGTCGGGCCGGAGAACAGGTAGCAGCCGATCGGCTTCTCCGGTTCGCGCAAGCCGGCACGCGCCAGCTTGATCGAGGCCGACAGCGACTCGATCGCCTTGTCCTGGCCAAACACCACACGCTTCAGGGTTTGCTCGAGGTGCTTCAGCACCTCGGCATCGTCCTTCGACACGCTCTTCGGCGGGATCCGCGCCATGGTCGCGATCGTGGTCTCGATCTCCTTGATGCCGATCGTCTTCTTGCGCTTGTTCTCGGCGACCAGCATCTGCGCCGCACCGGACTCGTCGATCACGTCGATCGCCTTGTCAGGCAATTTGCGGTCGTGGATGTAGCGCGAGGAAAGCTGCACCGCCGCCTCGATCGCCTCATTGGTGTATTTCAGACGATGGTAATCCTCGAAATAGGGCTTGAGGCCCTTGAGGATCGCAATCGCGTCTTCCACCGTCGGCTCGTTAATGTCGATCTTCTGGAACCGGCGCACCAAAGCGCGGTCCTTCTCGAAATGCTGGCGGTATTCCTTGTAGGTCGTCGAGCCCATGCAGCGGATGGTGCCCGATGCCAGCGCTGGCTTGAGCAGGTTGGACGCATCCATCGCGCCGCCCGATGTGGCACCGGCGCCGATCACGGTGTGGATCTCGTCGATGAACAGGATCGCGTTCGGGTGCGCCTCGAGTTCCTTCAGCACCTGTTTCAGGCGCTCTTCGAAATCGCCGCGATAGCGCGTGCCGGCGAGCAGCGTTCCCATGTCCAGCGAGAACACGGTGGCAGCGGCCAGCACTTCCGGCACTTCGCTGTCGACGATGCGCTTGGCCAGTCCCTCCGCAATCGCGGTCTTGCCGACGCCGGCTTCGCCGACGAACAGCGGATTGTTCTTCTGCCGGCGGCACAACACCTGGATCGCGCGGCTGATCTCGGCATTGCGGCCGATCACGGGATCGATCTTGCCGTCACGCGCCTTCTTGTTGAGGTTGACGCAATAGGTCTCGAGCGCCTCGCCCTTCTTCTTGGAGTCCTCGTTGCCCTTGGTCTCGGTCTCCTCGTCGACGCCGCGCACCGGCCGCGCCTCGGAGACGCCCGGCCGCTTGGCGATGCCGTGGCTGATGTAGTTGACCGCGTCGTAGCGCGTCATGTCCTGCTCTTGCAGGAAATAGGCGGCGTGGCTTTCGCGCTCGGCGAAGATCGCGATCAGCACATTGGCGCCGGTCACTTCTTCGCGACCCGAGGACTGCACGTGGATCACCGCACGCTGGATTACGCGCTGGAAACCGGCGGTCGGCTTCGCGTCATCAGCGCCATCAGTCACCAAATTTTCGAATTCGGTCTCGAGATAGTTGACGAGACTGGTCCTGAGCTTGTCGAGATCGACGCTGCAGGCCCGCATCACCGCGGCCGCATCCGAGTCGTCGATCAGCGACAGCAGAAGGTGTTCAAGCGTCGCGTATTGATGGTGACGCTCGTTTGCAATCGCCAATGCACGATGCAGGGATTGTTCAAGGCTTTGGGAAAAAGTAGGCATTCGCTTCCTCTATGGCCCCCGGCCATCATGATCGCCATTGCCCGGTCAGGCAACAACAACCTTCGTCATCCCCTGTCATATAGTCACGCACGATCGTGGCAAAAGCCCGGCTTCGCGCAGCGGTCAGCCAATCGAGCAAAGGCGCCGCGACCGAGAGCCACATCCCGCCAGCCAGCGGGAACGCCATCTGCTTCCGTCAGGCAAACCATTTCCATCAGGCAAATCGGAAGCAAGACCCGTTCCGCTTCGTGGCGGGTCTGCTCGACGCTGGGCCCGCGTTACTTTTTTTCCATCACACATTGCAGCGGATGCTGGTGCTTCCGCGCAAAATCCATCACCTGGGTTACCTTGGTCTCGGCAATCTCATAGGTGAAAACCCCGCACTCCCCGATGCCATGGTGGTGCACGTGTAGCATGATCTTGGTCGCCGCTTCCGCGTCCTTGTTGAAGAACTTCTCTAAGACATGAACGACGAACTCCATCGGCGTGTAGTCGTCGTTCAAGATCAGGACGCGGTACAGATTGGGGCGCTTGGTCTTCGGCTTGACCTTGGTGATGACCGAAGTGGACGGACCTCCGGTCGTCCCCCCACTACGGCCCTCGTCGTTGCCCATCCGGGGCGCTAATGGTGCGGCAAGCGCCGATAAGGGCGAATTGGTTGCAAAAACTGTCTGCGACATGGCTCAGGCGTTCGACATCCCCAAAGGAAACACGCAACGCACTTGGAGGTTGCGCAACGCCGAAAACAGCCGTCACGGAACTTCCAGCACGCTCAAGAGATCGCCGCTTCCCGGTCCGATCCTTTGCTGGGTCGGCGAAACGCAATATGGGCCCGGCTCCGTCCTGCTGCAAGCACAGATGCGTGGCTCACACGAGGACGGCCGGCCCGACTCCCGGGTCTCGGCGCTCATGCGAAGGTTAATCGTTTCTGGCGGGTTTGACAAAGGAAGCCGACCACTCGTTTAGCGACCATTGACAATAGGTCCGCTTTCGTCCCCGTCGTTCGGCTTTTGCCTTGGCTTTGACCCGTTTTTATGAGGACCGGTTTACCACCTATTTAGCGGCGCACTGAGAAATGGCGGCACCAACCAGATTGCGGTGAACGCCATGTCCATCACAGCCATTTTCAACCGCCTTAGTACGGCGGCCCGCCGGTTCGCCGCCGCGGATCAAGGCAATATAGCGGTAATTTTTGCCTTGGCTTCGGTTCCGATCATCACCTTCGTCGGTGCCGCCATCGATTATTCCCGCGCCAACAGCGCCCGCTCCTCGATGCAGGCGGCGCTCGACTCGACGGCGTTGATGGTGGCGAAAGATCTGACCGACGGCAGGATATCGACCTCGGACGTCAACTCCACGGCGCAGAAGTATTTCGGCGCCCTTTACGAGAACCCCGATGCCAAGTCGGTGACGATTACCGCAAGCTATACGCAAAATACCGGGAACGGCTCGACCATCAAGGTCGACGGCTCCGGCAGCGTGACGACCGAATTCATGCGGCTCGCAGGCCTCAATAGCCTCGGCTTCAACGTCAGCTCTACGTCGCTGTGGGGCACGGTGCGGATGCGGGTTGCGATGGCGCTCGACAACACCGGATCGATGCGGGACGACGGCAAGATGGGCGCGCTGCAGAATGCTGTCGCCGGAACCGGTGGCCTCATTGACCAGCTCAGCAAGCTCGCCAAGGACAACGGCGACATCTACATTTCCGTCGTGCCCTTCGCCAAGGACGTCAATTTTGGCAAGGATGCCGCCGGTGCAAGCAATGCCAACCAGCCCTGGATCGATTGGAGCGTGTGGGACGGCCAGTCCGCCACGGATGGCTGGGGTACCTGCAGCTCCTCCAGATACACGTTACGGAGCACATGCAAGGCCAACGGCAAGATCTGGACTCCAGACCGCTCGCGTTGGACCGGGTGCTTCACGGATCGACAGAAGGACTACGATACAATGAACACGACGCCGGATCCCGCGACGCCGTCGACAAAGTTTCCGGCCGAGGAATACGACAATTACTGCAAGCCCACGAACAGTGAATATCTGCAGCCGACCATGGCGCTGACCTATGATTGGAGCGCGCTCAAGACCAGGGTCAACAAGATGGAGCCGACGGGCAATACCAACCAGGGGATCGGCCTTGCGTGGGCCTGGATGACGCTCGGTACCGGAGCCCCATTCAACGCCCCAGCAAAGGATCCGAACTATACTTACAAGGACGCTATCATCCTGCTGTCCGACGGCATGAACACCCAGAACCGCTTCACGAGGACGACGCAGGACATCGACGATCGTCAGAAGCTCCTTTGCGACCATGCCAAGGCGGCCGGCATCACAATTTACACCGTCCAGGTGAACACCAGTAAGCCGGCCGATCCGACGTCGGCGGTGCTGCAATATTGCGCGAGCGGCACAAGCAATTTCTATCTCGTGACGTCGGCCAACCAGACGGCGGACGTCTTCAACTCGATCGGAGCCTCGCTCTCCAAGCTGCGCGTCGCGCGCTAACGCGAAAACCCCTTGAAACAGAAAAGCCCGGCCAAACGGCCGGGCTTTTCATTTGGGAACTCGGTCAGCGCCGATCAGTGCGCCGGGCCGAACTTGGCGACCAGGCCCTCGAACGGCTTGAAGGTCTGCTTGGCGCAGTCGCTGTAGAGGCCAGCGATCTTCTGCGATTCCGCAACGAAGGTCTCATAGGCCGAGCGGGCATACTCGGTCTGGGCTTCCAGCGCCTTCTCGAGCGACTTCACGCCGGACAGCTTTTCCACAAACGACTTGGTGTCCTCGAACGACTTCTTCGCGTAGTCGCCATAGGCGGTCGCGATCGCCTGGACGCCGCTCTGCAGATTGTTCGCCGAAGCTGTGATCGTCTCAATCTGCTCTTTTCCGTAGTTCTGAATGTCTTCAACCTTGACCATTGGAATCCTTTCCCAAGACTTTTTCGCGCAAACCCATTGTCGGCACGAGCCGACTCCCCGAACGCGCCGTCAAACTAGTGCGACGCACAATCAAGTCAAGGGATATTGTGCATCGCACAAAATGTTCGAATTTGCCGTAAACCCCGGGTCTTTACGCAACGCTTAATTAAGCTTTTGGAAACTCGGTAGGCCTAACCTTGATTCCCGAACGGGTTCATCTTCCGACAGGCAGCCTGAAAACTGTTTGTGAACAGCATCTTAGCCAGAACAGCGACCCTGGCCGGCCGATGCAACCGGAGCCTCGTTTCCGGAAGCCATCGTCGAACAGGGGGATGTCAGCGGCCCGTCGGGCACAATTTTGCCTCACGGGCCGGTGATCAAGATAGAAATTGGGACGGGGAAGTAAATGCTTCGTACAACTTTCGCTTCCTCGCGCGTCTTGCGAGTTGGCGTTCTCGGGCTCATCACCTTCACCACAGCGATCCTGATCTCCAGCGAGAGCGCCGAGGCGCGTCGCTCCCGCCACCGCCATCACGTGCGCTCTCATCAGGTGGATCGCGACAGCTATAGCCCCCAATTCTCCTCCATCATCGTCGATGGCAATTCCGGCTCGGTGCTGGCATCCAACAATCCCGATGGTCTTCGTCATCCGGCCTCGCTGACCAAGATCATGACGCTTTATCTGCTGTTCGAGCGCCTCGAAGCCGGCAGGATGAAGCTGGATACGGAGATGCAGGTATCGGAGCACGCCTCAGAACAGGCTCCCACCAAGCTTGGCCTCCGGCCCGGCCAGACCATCAGGGTCGAGGACGCCATCAAGGGCCTGGTGACGCGTTCCGCCAATGACGCCGCAGTCGTGATCGCCGAAGCCATTGGCGGCGATGAGGATGACTTCGCCAAGATGATGACGCGGAAGGCCCGTTCGCTCGGCATGAGCAAGACGGTCTACCGCAACGCCTCAGGCCTGCCCAACGATGAGCAGGTGACGACCGCGCGCGACCAGGCCACCCTCGGCCGCGCGATCCAGGATCGGTTCCCGCGCTACTATCGGTACTTCTCGACCTCCGTGTTCAATTATCGGGGACAGTCGATCCGCAATCACAACCACCTGCTCGGCAAGGTCGAAGGTATCGACGGCATCAAGACCGGCTACACCCGTGCCTCCGGCTTCAACCTCGTCAGCTCGATGCGCCGCGGCAATCGCCATCTGGTCGGCGTGGTGTTGGGTGGCCGCAGCGGCGGCTCGCGCGACGCCATCATGCGCAGCCTGCTCGCCGAGAATCTCGAGAAGGGCGCAACTATCCGCACCGCCGCCGCCATCACCGAGAAGAACGTCGCGGATGGCAATACCAATGTCGCGGAAGCTGATACTCCGTCCCGCGGCAACGACCAGCCGGCGCAGGTCACTTCCAGCGCCGCCGCCTCCGCTGAGCCCGCAATGGCTGCGCTCACGCCAGCGGCCCCGCGCCCGGCCGCAAAGGCATCGCTGATGGCCGCAGCGGCCGCCGCCCTTCCTCCGCCACCGGCGAAGGTTGAGCCAGCGGCGAGGCCGGAGCCCAAGTCAGAACCCGCGCCCCTGACCAACGGCGTGATCCAGAGCCAGCCGATGGCCATTATCCCGGGCTCGGCCGAGCCGATGAAGCCGGTCAAGGTGAAGACGGTTCAGGTCAAGGCCGGCAGCACGAAGCTCGCCTCCGCCGCTCCGTCCCAGCCGGCGCCACCGATCACCAATGCGATCCCGGCGCGTCCGGAAGTGGCAGAGACCTCCAGCGCCGTTGTGGCGAGCGCCGATGTCGCCAAGACCGACACGTCCAAGACCGAAGCCGCCAGACCCGCAGCCCGGACCGAAATGCCGCCGCAGCCCGCCGGGTTCGGCACCGGCAACGGCATCCTCGGCGTGTTGCCCGCGTCGAGCCTGCAGCAGCCCACCTCCTCGCCGCAGACGGTCGCCGCGTTCCAGCCGCAAGCGGTGCAGCCGGTCGCGGTCGCCAAGCCTACGCAGCCTGCCATGCACACCGGCTGGATCATCCAGGTCGGTGCGCTCGAAAGCGAGGACGAAGCGCGCCAGCGCATCGATCTTGCGCGCAACCAGTCGCGCGGCCTCCTCGGCAAGGCAGATCCCTTCACCGAGCCGGTCGTCGGCAAGGATAACCGCAAGCTTTATCGCGCCCGCTTTGCCGGCCTCGAGCGCGAGCAGGCCGAGGCGGCGTGCCGGACGCTGAAACGCGCCGACATCTCCTGCATCACCATCCGCAACTGATCTTTCGGCTAGAGCATTTTCGGTTCTGATTGAATCAGAACCGAAGCTCTAGATTCTTGTTTTGACGCGTTTTCTTC
>NZ_JAQMIL010000097.1:0-33083 GCF_029990105.1 Bradyrhizobium sp. Arg237L
CTACCCCCGTGCTTTTTGTTGCACGGGACCCACGGGTGCAACCAGCACCCGGCTTTCCCTGCGCCCTCTGTCTTCGAGGAGGGTGGAAAGTGAAGCAAAGCTCGGGCGCATCGCGCCGCGAGAATGCAGACTCACACCCCTCGGCTGTTTGAAAATTGAATCATAACTCGCGGCGAAGCTGTAGGGTGGGCAAAGCGTAGCGTGCCCACCATTGCGGGCGGTGCACTTGATGGTGGGCACGCTACGCTTTGCCCACCCTACAAGTTCGCCGGCCTCACGTCGCCGCGTGCTTCTTCGCCTTCGGCTTGCCGGGCTTCGGCTGCGGCGCGGGCACGTCAATGCGCTCGATCGACGACAGGCGGCCGGAGGTGAAGGTGTAGATGCCGGCGCGCGGCCCGTGCGTATAAGTGACGACGGCGACGCGATCGCCGCGTTCATTTTTGGAAAGACCGACATTGTCGGGCGCGCCGATGCCGCGGACCACATCGCACTCGGTATGTCCGAGCGCGACCGTCCCGGTACTCTGCGGCGGTGGTGCGCCACCGGCGCCGTCCGCGAGCGCATTGGCATTCGCAGGCCCCGCCGGCGCCATGCCCGGGCATCCGCCCTCGGCGCTGACCATGTCCTCTGCGGTGACCGGCTTGGTCGGCGTCAGCGGCGGGGTCTCGATCGAAATGTTGCGGATGAACACCCGGCCAGGCCGCGAGAACCACTCGGCATCCCTCGAGAAAATATCCGAGCCCCCGAAAATATTCGAGCCGCCGGAACAGCCGGAGATGACCGGCGCAAGCAGCAGCAGGGCCACCAGCGGTTTCCGAATAAGTGTTCCATCTCGCACGATCGATTGGGCTCCCGTCTCTACCCTCTTGTCCCGCCGCGCTTTTTTGCGCGAAGCGATACCCCAAGCCTTACGCGCGGCGCGCGCCTTTGCCCTAAAATGTTTGTCCGAGCATCCCTTTGCGGCATGACCGTGGCTGGGCGTCGACTCCGGGACACAAAGTGCAAATTATCATTAATTCCGCAACCTTCTATTGCCGGCGCTGCCAGCGGCCCCGCTCATCGGTCTGCCAATAGGTCACATCGAATCCGCGCGCCTTGCAGGCAGTCCAGCTCGCGCGCGCCGCCGCCACAGCCTCGGCGTCGTCGCCGTTGAACACCAGCACCAGCCGCTCATAGCTGCCGCTATCTTCGGGCATCGCCGCGTTGTCGACCAGGAAGCGCACATTGGCGCGGTTCGGATTACCGTCGTCGATCGAAAGGATGATCGGCTGATCCGATGCATCGGCGACACGCCAGGTGGCATGCGGCAGGAAGGAATCGTCGCTGTAGGTCCATAAGTGCGCGTCGAGCGCCTCGGCGCGCTCCGGTGACGTCGATTGCACGACCACGCGCCAGCCGCGCTCCAGCGATTTCTCGAGCAGCGGCGGCAGCACGCTCTCCAGCGACATGCCCTGCAGATGGTAGAACAGGACCTCGGTCATATCAGGCTATTTCTTGGCCTCGTAATAGTCCGCGACCAGACGCTCCAGCAGGCGAACGCCGTAGCCCGAACCCCAGCTCTGGTTGATGTCGGTCTTCGGCGCGCCCATCGCGGTTCCCGCGATATCGAGATGCGCCCAGGGCGTGCCGTCGACGAAACGTTGCAGGAACTGCGCCGCGGTGATCGAGCCGCCATGGCGGCCGCCGGTATTCTTCATGTCGGCGAACTGCGAATCGATCAGCTTGTCGTATTCGGAGCCGAGCGGCATGCGCCACACCCGCTCGCCGGTCTCCTGCCCGACCTTGATGAGCCGATCGGCCAGCTCGTCATTATTGGAGAACAGGCCGGCATGCTCGGTGCCGAGCGCGACCATGATCGCTCCGGTCAGCGTCGCGAGATCAACCATGAACTTCGGCTTGAATTTCTTCGCCACATACCAGAGCACGTCGGCAAGCACGAGCCGGCCTTCGGCGTCGGTGTTGATGATCTCGATGGTCTGGCCCGACATCGACTTGACGATATCGCCGGGACGCTGCGCGTTGCCGTCGGGCATGTTCTCGACAAGGCCGATGGCGCCGACCGCGTTGACCTTGGCTTTGCGCCCGGCCAGCGCATGCATCAGCCCGACCACGCAGGCCGCGCCGCCCATGTCGCCCTTCATGTCCTCCATGCTTCCGGCCGGCTTGATCGAGATACCGCCGGTGTCGAAGCAGACGCCCTTGCCGACGAAAGCCACCGGTTGCTCGCTCTTCTTGCCGCCGTTCCAGCGCATGATCACCACGCGGCCGGGCCGCGCCGAGCCCTGCGCGACGCCGAGCAGCGCGCCCATGCCGAGCTTGGTCATCGCCTTGACGTCGAGCACTTCGACGTCGACGCCGATCTTGCGGAGTTGGCTGGCGCGGCGAGCGAACTCCTCCGGATAGAGCACGTTCGGCGGCTCGTTCACGAGGTCGCGCGCAATGACGACGCCCTCGACAATGGAGGCATCAGGCGCAAACGCCTTCCTCGAGGCGGCGACATCGTCGACCGCGATCGAGACGTCGGCACGCACCTGCTCGTTCTCGCCGTCCTTCTTCTTGGTCTTGTAGCGATCGAATTTATAGGCCCGGAGCCGGATACCGGAGGCGATCGCCGCCGCCTGCTCCGCCTTCATTGCGCCCTCGGGCAACTCGGCGATCACGGTGACGGTATCGGCCGCCGCGTTCAGCTTGCCGGCGGCAACGCCACCGAATTTGAGAAAATCCTTCTCCTTTAGCGCCGACGCCTTGCCGGTTCCGACAACGATCAGGCGCTCGACCTTGATTCCCTCCGGCGCCAGGATGTCGAGAATCGCGCCGCTCTTGCCCTTGAACTGGTTGGCCGCGGCCGCCCGCTTGACCGTCTCCGCCGCCTTCCCAAGCGCCTTGTCGGTCGCCGCGCCGAACTTCAGTGCCTCGTCGCAAAACACCACCATCAGGCCCCTGACGGGCGCGGAAAACGGGACAAAGCCGACCTTTACGGCGTCGGACATAGGCAAATTCCTCCAGAATCAGAGCTGTCGCAGGCAGGAGCCGGCTGGCGTGGGTAGTAGGTGGAATGTCGGTTCGCGGCCGTCCAGATCGGTCAGCCCCGGGGTTGATCAACACTATGGCCTGCCAGCCGCCGCACTGCCAAGCGCGGCGTGGCTGGAACGCCACAAAGGGGAATAATTAACCATATGGAAGACGTGCCTTGGCTCAGCCATTTTGTTGACGGATCAAAGGGATGGTAATGAGAGAGTGACGGCTGGACGGATAAGCGGCACGGCCAAAAGGGGAGCCCTTGGAAGGGATTGGTCGGGAAGCCGTGCGTTTTGGCGTGCCAAGTGGGATCTTGCGGTAACGGGATGGGGTCGATTGACAGGTATATTTTCCGCACGACGCTCGCGTCGTTTGCGGTAGTCCTGATCAGCCTCACCGGCGTGATCTGGATTACCCAGGCGTTGCGCGGCATCGACCTGATGACCAGCCAGGGTCAGACCATCATCACCTTCCTCGGCATCACTAGTCTGGTGATTCCGGCACTCGTCCTGATCATCGCGCCGATCGCGCTGATGATCGCGGTCTCGCACACGCTGAACAAGCTCGCGACCGATTCCGAGATCATCGTGATGAACGCCGCGGGCTTTTCGCCATTCCGGCTGTTCCGTCCCTTCTTCTATGCCACCTGCGTGGTCGCCGCGCTGGTCGCCTTCATCGGCGCCTATCTCGCGCCCGACGGCATGCGGCGCATCAAGCAATGGGACGCGGAGATCACCGCCGACGTACTCACCAACATCCTCCAGCCGGGCCGCTTCGCCCAGCTCGACCAGAATCTGACGATTCGGATTCGCGAACGCCTGCCGGGCGGCGTGCTCGGCGGCATCTTTGTCGACGATCGCCGCGATCCCAAGGAGCGCGTCACGATCATCGCCGACCATGGCACGGTGCTGAAGAACGAGAATGGTTCGTATCTGGTGCTGGAGGACGGCAATCTGCAGCGATTCGAAGCCGGCAAGCGCGACCCTGCCCTCGTCGCCTTCGGCCGCTACGCGTTCGACATGTCGAAATTCTCCAACCAGCGCGACGTCACGCTGGGGATTCGCGAGCGATATCTGTGGGAATTGATCTGGCCCGCGGCTGATGATCCGACCTTTGATCAACTATCCGGCCAGTTCCGCGCCGAATTGCACGACCGCTTCATGGCGCCGATCTATCCGTTCGCATTTGCCGCACTCACATTCGCCTTTCTGGGCGCGCCGCGCACGACGCGCCAGAGTCGCAATTTCTCGATCGGCGGCTCGGTTCTCGCAGTGCTTGGCCTGCGCATGGCTGGATTCGCCTGTTCGGTGATGGCGGTGAAATCGTCGCTTGCGGTCGGCGCACAATATCTGATGCTGCTCGCTGGCATCGGCGTCGGGCTCTGGATGATCATCGGCGGCGTGGTGGTGGAGCCGCCGCCCGGATTGATCGAGGCCATCAACAAGTCGAATGCGCGGATCGCCCGCCTGTTCGGAAGGCCGGCCACCGCATGAGCATGGTCACCAACACACTCGGGCGCTATTTCGCCGGCCGCTTCGTGATCTCGGCCGTCGGAGTGTTCGTCGGCATCTTCGTGCTGCTCGTCCTCGTCGACTACATCGAGATGGTGCGCAAGACCTCCGGACTGGTCACGGCCTCCGCGATCACGGTCGCCGAGACCTCGCTGTTCCGCGTCCCGCAGCTACTCGAGAAGCTGATGCCGTTCTGCGTGCTGATCGGGGCCATGACCTGCTATCTCGCGCTGTCGCGCCGGCTCGAGCTCGTGGTCGCGCGCGCCGCCGGCGTTTCGGCCTGGCAGTTCATCTCCCCCGCGCTGGCGAGCGCGATCGTGCTGGGGATCGCGGCGACCACCGCTTACAATCCGATGTCGGCAAACCTGCGCGAGCTCTCCAAGCAGATGGAAGCTGAGCTGTTCGGCTCGGCGCCCGGCGGCGGCATCCAGGACGCCTCTGGCTTCTGGCTCAACCAGGTCAACAGCGATGGCCAGTCGATCATCAACGCCGCCCGCAGCGAGCAGCAGGGCGTGCGCCTGACCGGGCTGACCGTATTCCGATTCGACACCAGCCTGCAGTTCAAGGAGCGAATCGAAGCTCGCGAAGCCTCGCTCGAAGAGGGCCGCTGGGTGTTCAAAGGAGTACGTCGATACTCCCTCGACAAGCCTCCGATCGACCAGGAGAGCTTCTACCTGGCCACGACGCTGACCCCGGCCCAGGTCCGCAACAGCTTTTCCACCCCGGAAACTGTGTCGTTTTGGCAACTACCGAACTACATCCGCTCGTCGGAGAGCTCGGGCTTCGCGACCGCCGGCTACCGGCTGCAGTATCACAAGCTCATTGCACAGCCGTTTTTGCTGGCTGCGATGGTGCTTTTGGCCGCTTCGGTCAGCTTGCGCTTCTTCCGGTTCGGCGGCGTGCAAAAGATGGTTTTAAGTGGCGTGGGTGCGGGCTTTCTGCTCTACGTGCTTTCGAAAGTAACTGAAGATTTGAGCAAGGCTGAGTTGATGCATCCCATCGCTGCGGCGTGGCTACCCGTGTGCGTGGGCGGCCTCACCGGTTTCTTGGCCTTGCTATATCAGGAGGACGGGTAGTGGCCGTTGTCGCCGCCCGCCAGTTGGAGTCGCCTGCGTTCAGGCGGCGCAGTATCGTGCGCCGTCAGCGGACTCGCTTGGCCGGCTTCCTACTAACCTTGACCGTTGGATTCATTCTTACGGCGACGATCGGCGCTGGCCTGACGACGCCCGCCGCCGCGCAGAGCTTCACCTACAATCCGCGGCCGCCGAAACCGACTCCGGCCCCGCCCCGGAATGACGGGCAGATGCTCGTGCAGGCGACCGAAGTCGATTACGACTACAACAATCAGCGCGTCTCCGCAGTCGGCAACGTGCAGATGTTCTACAACGGCACCAGCGTCGAGGCCGACAAGGTCATCTACGACCAGAAGACCAAGCGTCTGCATGCCGAGGGCAACATCCGCTTCACGGATGCGCAGGGCAAGATCACCTACGCCAACATCATGGATCTCAGCGACGATTACCGGGATGGTTTCGTCGATTCGCTGCGCGTCGACACCGAGGATCAGACGCGCATGGCGGCGACCCGCGCCGACCGCTCCGCTGGCAACTACACGGTGTTCGAGAACGGCGTCTATACGGCCTGCGCGCCGTGCAAGGACGACCCGAAGAAGCCGCCGCTGTGGCAGGTCAAGGGCGCCCGCATCATCCATAACCAGACCGAGAAGATGCTCTATTTCGAGAACGCCCAGCTCGAATTCTTCGGCGTTCCGTTGGCGTACATGCCCTACTTCTCGACTCCGGACCCGACGGTGAAGCGCAAGAGCGGCTTCCTGATGGCGAGCCCCAGCCAGGCGACGGCCTATGGCTACGGCGTCGAGATCCCCTATTATTTCGCGCTCGCCCCCGACTATGACGCGACGTTCAACCCGCGCTTTACGACGCGCCAGGGCGTCCTGCTCCAGGGTGAATTCCGCCAGCGCCTGCTGGACGGCTCCTACTCGATCCGCGCCTATGGCATCGACCAGCTCGACCCCGGCGCCTTCGCCAACCAGCCGGGCGACCGCCAGTTCCGCGGCGGCATCGATACCAGGGGCCAGTTCGCGATCAACGACAAGTGGGTCTGGGGCTGGGACGGCGTACTCCTCTCCGACTACTTCTTCTTCCAGGACTATCGGCTTGGCCAGTACCGGGACCCCTACGCGTCGTTCCTGAGCCTGCCGACGGAAGCGATCTCGCAGCTCTACTTGACCGGCGTCGGCAATCGCAGCTTCTTCGATGCGCGCACGATCTATTACCTGAGCTACTCTGGCAACCAGAGCCAGGTGCCAGTGGTCCATCCGGTGATCGACTATAACAATGTGATCAACAGCCCGATCTTCGGCGGCGAGTTCGGCTACAAGGTGAACTTCACCAGCCTGACGCGCGACCAGGCGGTCTTCGACCCGATCACGACGCTCGCCAACACCGCCGGCCTGTGCACCACGGCATCCGCCGATCCGCTGGCCCGGATGCCCTCGCAGTGCCTGCTGCGCGGCTTCCCCGGCACCTACACGCGCCTGACGGCCGAAGCTCAATGGCGGCGATCGTACACCGACCCGATCGGCCAGATCTGGACACCGTTCGCGATCCTTCGCGCCGACGCGATCGATGCCTCGATCTCGAACCAGCCTGGTGTCTCGAACTTCCTTCCCGTCGGCGAGACGCAGGCGCTGCGCGCGATGCCGACCATCGGCCTTGAATATCGGTACCCGTTCATCAACGTGCAGCCGTGGGGCACCACCACGCTCGAGCCGATGGCGCAGGTCATCATCCGCCCGAACGAGACCTATGCCGGCAAGCTGCCGAACGAGGACGCGCAGAGCCTCGTGTTCGACACCAGCAACCTGTTCTCCGTCGACAAGTTCTCCGGCTACGACCGTGTCGAGGGCGGCGGCCGTGCCAACGTCGGCGTGCAGGCGACCACCCAGTTCGATCGGGGCGGTGCCGTCAAGGTGCTGTTCGGACAGTCCTACCAGTTGTTCGGCCTGAACTCGTTCGCGGTCGCCGATGCGACCAATACCGGCCTCGATTCGGGCCTGCAGCATGCCGCATCCGACTATGTCGGCAGCGTCAGCTATTCGCCCAACCGGACCTACACGTTCAGCGTCCGCTCGCGGATGGACGAGGCGACCTGGAACATCAACCGCTTCGAGGCCGAGGGACGCGCAAACTTCGATCGTTGGTCGGTCAGCCTGCTCTACGGCAACTACGCGGCCCAACCGGAACTCGGCTATCTGACCCGTCGCGAAGGCATCCTGACCAGCGCCTCGGTCAAGGTCGCCTCGAACTGGGTGGTGTCCGGCTCGGCGCGTTGGGACCTTGAAGCGAACAAGATCAACCAGTACGTCATCGGCGCCGGCTATGTGGACGACTGTTTCGTGCTGGCCGCAAACATTGTCAGGTCATACAACTACTCCACCCCCTCATCGCCGCCAATCCTCAGCACCACGTACATGTTCCAAATCGGGCTGCGGACGATCGCGACGACGACGACGAACAGCGGAAGCGGCTATTAGTAGAGCGTGATCCGCAGCGCCGAAATTCGGTGCGGATCGGTTGATATGGCTGACATGACCATATAGCTGAGATGACCATGACGACCTTGCCCCATCGCCTTTCGGCCCTCGCTCCCGCTTGCGCCATCGCGCTCGCGTTGATGCTCTGCGGCACTTCGCCGCTGAAAGCGCAGACCGTAGCCGTCATGGTCAATGGCGAGCCGATCACCAACTACGACATCGAGCAGCGCACCAAGCTGAACTTCCTGACCACCCACAAGCAGTCGACGCGGCAGGACGTGATCGAGGAACTGATCGACGAAAAGGTGAAGATCAAGGAAGCCAAGAAATTCGGCGTCGACCCCTCCTCCTCCGACATCGAGCAATCCTATTCCGCGATGAGCGCGCGCATGCGGATCTCGTCGGAGCAACTGACGAAGTCGCTGGAGAGCCAGGGCATTCGCGCCGACACGCTCAAGTCCCGCATCAGGGCCGACATGGTTTGGACCAGCCTCGTGCGTGGCCGCTACAAGGAAAGCCTCCAGGTCGGCGAGAAGGATGTCGCGGCCGCCGCGCAGGAAGGCGGCGAAAAGACCGAGGTCGAAGCCTTCGAATACAAGATGCAGCCGATCGTGTTGATCGTGCCGCGCGGCTCCACGCCGGCATTGATCGAGGCGCGCAAGAAGGAAGCCGAGGGGCTGCGCGAGCGCATCACGAGCTGCGACGAGGCCAACTCCTATTTCAAGACCATACCGAACGCGGCGATCCGCGACACCGTGACCAAGACTTCCGGCGATATCCCGCCGAGCATTCGCGAGGTGCTCGACAAGACGCCGATCGGCCATCTGACCCCGCCGGAGATCACCAAGCAGGGCGTGGAGATGGTCGTGCTGTGCGGTCGCAAGACCACGATGATCGACTCGCCGAAGAAGAGGGAAATCCGCGAGAAGATGTACGCCCAGAAATATGAGGCGAAATCGAAATCCTATCTGCAGGAAGTCCGCAAAGCGGCCATGATCGAATATCGCTGATGATGTCGAAGCCCCTCGCGCTGACATCCGGCGAACCCGCAGGTATTGGCCCCGACATTGCGCTTGCCGCGTGGTTGCGGCGTGATGAACTGAAGCTTCCGCCGTTTTACCTGCTCGGCGACCGCGATTTTCTCGCTGAGCGTGCTCACCGTCTTGGCCTTGCGGTCGAGCTTGCCGATGCCTCCCCCGAAGAAGCGCTTAGCACGTTCGCGCGAGCCTTGCCTGTCGTTCCGGCCGGCAAGCCGGCGACGGCGCGGCCCGGCACGCCGGATGCGACCAGCGCGGATGCCGCGCTATCCTCGATCCGGCGCGCGGTCGCCGACGTCATGGCCGGCAAGGCCGCCGCTGTCGTCACCAACCCGATCGCCAAGAACGTGCTCTATCGCGCTGGCTTCGGTCACCCCGGCCATACCGAATTCCTGGCCGAGCTCGCGGCCAAGGACGGGGTCGCGCCGCAGCCCGTGATGATGCTGTGGTCGCCCGAACTCGCCGTCGTGCCCGTGACGATCCACCTTTCGCTGCGCGAAGCGCTCGCATTGCTCACGACGGACTTGATCGTCTCGACGGCCCGCATCGTGGTGGCCGACATGAAGGCACGCTTCGGGCTTTCCCGCCCGCGCCTCGCAATGTCGGGCCTCAATCCGCATGCCGGCGAAGACGGCACGCTCGGCACCGAAGATATCGAGATCGTGGCGCCGGCTGTCGAGATTCTGCGCAGCGAAGGTATCGACGTCCGCGGACCGCTGCCGGCGGACACGCTATTCCACAAGGCGGCGCGCGCCACCTATGACTGCGCGATCTGCATGTATCACGACCAGGCGCTGATCCCGATCAAGACCATCGCGTTCGATGACGCGGTCAATGTCACGCTGGGCCTGCCGTTCATCCGGACCTCGCCGGATCACGGCACGGCATTCGACATCGCCGGCACCGGCCGCGCCAATCCGTCGAGCCTGATCGCGGCGCTGCGACTGGCCGCGAGGATGGCCGCGACAAAGCCTGAATGAGCGCGATCGACGATCTGCCGCCGCTGCGCGACATCATTCGCGAACACTCCTTGTCGGCGCGCAAGTCGCTGGGCCAGAATTTCCTGCTCGACCTCAATCTCACCGCGCGGATCGCCCGCGCCGCAGGTCCGCTTGAGGACTCGACCGTGATCGAGGTCGGCCCCGGCCCAGGCGGATTGACCCGGGCGCTGCTCGCGCTCGGCGCAAGACGCGTGATTGCCATCGAGCGCGACGAACGCGCGCTGGCTGCGCTCGATTACATCGTCAAGCGATACCCGGGACGGCTCGAGATCGTGCATGCCGACGCGCAGCAGTTCGATCCCCGTCCCCTGCTCGATGGCGGCAAGGCAAAGATCGTTGCCAACCTGCCCTACAACATCGCGACCCAGCTTCTGGTCGACTGGCTGTCGATCGAACCCTGGCCGCCCTGGTACGACATGATGGTGCTGATGTTCCAGCGCGAGGTCGCCGAGCGGATCGTCGCGCAGGAGAACGGCGAGGCCTATGGCCGGCTTGCCGTGCTCGCCAACTGGCGCGCCGAAACAAAGATCCTGTTCGACATTTCGCCGTCGGCCTTCGTGCCGCAGCCGAAGGTCACCTCGTCGCTGGTACGATTGATACCACGCGCCGCGCCAGAGCCTTGCGACCGCCGTGCGCTGGAACAGGTGGCGGCCGCAGCCTTCGGCCAGCGCCGCAAGATGCTGCGCCAGAGCCTGAAGTCGCTTTCGGTCGATCCAGCCCGGCTCGCTGCGGCGGCAAATATCGATACCACCCGCCGCGCCGAAACTATTCCCATCTCCGGCTTTGTTGCCATGGCCCGTGAATTGGCCAATATAAGAAACACAACATCGAACATTGCCTAAGGAGTGAACGCCATGGCGCAAATGGTACGCCAGTCCCTCGTCAAATTTGATGCGCCGTTGTGCGAGACCATCGTCGAGACGCCGAAGCCAGAAGGACGCGAAGTCCTGGTCCGCATCGAGCGTTGCGGGCTCTGCCATTCCGACCTGCACATCCAGGATGGCTACGCCGATCTCGGCGGCGGCAAGAAGCTCGACACAACACGCGGCATGACGCTGCCCTTCACGCTCGGCCACGAAATCGCGGGTGTCGTCGCGGAAGCCGGTCCCGATGTTCCGGCTGACCTGATCGGGAAAAAGAAGGCCGTTTTTCCGTGGATCGGCTGCGGCCAGTGCCGCGATTGCCTGAACGGCGACGAGAACCTCTGCGTCAAGCAGCGTTTCCTGGGCGTGTCCATCGATGGCGGCTTCGCTAGCCATGTGCTGGTGCCCGATGCAAAATACCTGCTCGACTACGATCCGCTGCCGATCAATCAGGCGGCCACGCTGATGTGCTCAGGCATCACCGCCTACGGTGCGCTGAAACGATTGGTGGATCGCCCGCGGAAGCGCAACCTGCTGCTGATCGGCCTCGGCGGCGTCGGCATGATGGGGCTCTCGTTCGCGCAGGCGATGTTCAAGCAACCGATCTCGGTTGCCGACCTCAGCCCGGCCGCGCGCGAGACTGCGCTGCAGAACGGTGCAGCAGTCGCCTACGACCCGGCCGAGCCCGATGTCTTCAAGCGTATCCTGAAAGAGACCGAAGGCGGATTTGACGAAGTCGTCGATTTCGCCGGCAACGAGAAGTCCATGGCGTTCGCAGTCTCCGTGCTGGCGCGCGGCGGCAAGATCGTGGTCTCCGGCCTGATGGGCGGTACTTTCAGCCTGCCGATGGTGCAATGGGTCTACAAGCGCATGACCATCGAGGGCTTCATGGTGGGAACGCTGGCCGAGGCCCAGGAATTGATGGCGCTCGCGCGCGCCGGCAAGATCAAGCCGACGCCGATGCGGGAAGAACCGATGGCCGACGTCCAGAAGTGGATCGACCAGTTGCGCGCGGGCAAGGTCGTCGGACGCATCGTTCTGAAGAACTAGATCACGATATAGGCCAGAACGGCAGCATCGGTCCGAACGGTGCTGCCAACTGGATCACCTTGATCAGCACCGGCCGCATCTCAAGCCGTTCCGGCTCGGGAAGTTTTCGCCAGTCCGACTGCTGGGTCGGCCGCTGGACCGCTTCAAAGCAATAGCTGTCGGTGCATCCCCGATGCCCCGATCTGCCGCAATTGAGGCGGCCGGCGAGCCGCAATTAAGCCCCACCCGCTCCGGATTTGCGGCGCATTGCCACCCAACTTCCTACCGAGAGTTAGGGGTTAAGGGGTAGCCGGTGTTATCGGGGATGTAGATGTCAAAGCGTACCGCCCAATTCATTTCAGCACTTGTTGCTACGATGCTGGCGGGTGCCAGCTTCACCGCCGGAGCGGAAAACGGTACCGAGAGTGCCGACAGCGCCAAGACTGCCGACAGTTGCCTGTCGGCTCCACAGGGGACCGCGCCTGCAGGAAGCCATTGGTATTATCGCCTTGAGCGCTCCACCAAGCGCAAATGCTGGTATGTCCGCGAAGGGAGCAGCAAGGCGGCGAAGGCCGCGCCTGTACAGCAGGAATCCCCGCCGCCGGCCGAAGCCGCCAACCCGCCCCAGCCGGCGGCCAGCATCAGCCCGTCGGTCGCAGATGCGCGCGCTGAGCTGACTTCATCGCAGGCGGACACCAAACAGAAGCCCGCCTCCGCCCTCGACAACGCGCCCCCCTCCGTCGGCGCACCCGCCTCCGGCTCGCTGGTTTCGGCACGCTGGCTTGACCAATCGAGCATGGCCGCATCCGGCGGCAGCAAGGTCGCCGCCGCTGATACGGCCGTGAGCCCACAGGAAGAGCCCGAGGCGGCGCCGCAACCCGCGCCGCCGCCGGCACCCGCCGCAACCGCGCATTCGACGGTTGAGAAGCAATCAACCTCGACGCTGTTGTTCATCATGGCAGGCACACTTGCGCTCGCCGGCCTGGTCGGCGGCCTCATCTTCCGACTCAACCGTACGGGCGCACCGCCCTACGAGGTCGACAATGAATGGCGCGCGCCCTGGGACCGCGATCATGCCGAGCGCGCCCCGCAACTGGCCGCCCAGCACAAGGAGAGTTCGCCGCGTCCGGTCGAACCGCCGCGAGCGCCTCGCATCGAAGCGGAACAGCCAGAGCCCTCGTTTGAAGATACGCAGCGGGAGATCAAGGAAATGCTGGCGCGTCTGGCGAAAAGCGCGACCGCCTAATTGATTACTTCTCGAGCTGGCGCCGCAGGTTGCGCACGAACTCCGTTAGACCAATCTGTCGTTCGCGCTTGAGTTGCTCTGCTCGTAGGATCGATTTAACAGATTCGAAGGCGATCCCGATGTTATCATTGACGACGATGTAGTCGTAAGCGTCGAAACGACTCATCTCGTCGCCGGCCTTTTTCATTCGACCTCGAATGATTTCGTCAGAATCCTGTGCGCGTGTATGTAAGCGCTGCTCCAGCGCCGCCACCGAAGGTGGAAGGATAAACACGCTGACAACGTCGTTCGGCGAACGGCTGCGCAATTGCTGCGTGCCTTGCCAATCGATATCGAACAGCACATCCTTACCCGATGAAAGCGCAGCCTCGACCGGAGCACGCGGGGTTCCGTAGCAATTGCCGAACACCGTCGCATATTCGAGCAATTCACCGTTTGCGACCATTTCATCGAAGCGGGTCTGATTGACAAAATAGTAGTCTCTGCCCTCGACCTCGCCTGGCCGTTTTTGACGCGTGGTCGCCGATACCGACATCTGCAGCGCAGGCGTCTCGGCAACTAGCATGCGCGACAGCGTGGTCTTGCCGGCGCCCGACGGCGACGACAGCACGAACATCAGGCCGCGCCGCTCGACCCCGTCGAACCCTTGAGCCTCTCCTTGGGCCTCACCTTGGGCCGCCGTCATGCCTCACTCCAGATTCTGAACCTGCTCGCGGAACTGCTCGACCACGTTCTTCATCTCGAGCCCGGTATTGGTGAGCTCGATATCGTTCGATTTCGAGCAGCAGGTATTGACCTCGCGATTGAATTCCTGCGCCAGGAAATCCAGCCGGCGCCCGATCGGTCCGCCCTTGCCGAGCATCTCACGCGCCTGCGCGATGTGGGAAGCGATGCGGTCGAGTTCCTCGCGGATATCGGCCTTGGTCGCGATCAGGATCGCTTCCTGGTTCAGCCGATCCGCATCGAATCGATCGGAGGCCTCCAGCAGTGCCGCGACCTGTTCGGCAAGTCGCGCGCGGATCGCCTCCGGCTTGCGGCCCGGTGCCGCTTCCGCCTTCTTGGCGAGCTGTTCGATCTCGTCCATCCGCTGCATCAGCACTTGCCCGAGCGCCGTACCCTCGCGGCGGCGCATCTCAACCAGATGGACCAGCGCCTGCTCGAAGGCCAGCGCGACGGCCTCTCTTGCCGCCTTGTCCTCGGCCTCGTCGCTTTCCGGCTCGACCACCTCGATCACGCCCTTGATGCCGAGCAGCCCGTCAATGCTCGGCGCCACCGCGTCAATCTTCTGCGCCAGTTCGCCCGCGACCTTCACGATCGAGGCCAGCACGTCTTCGTTGATGCGCACCGCCGACACGGCGTTGGCGCGCTTGACATTGAGATTGGCATAGACAGTTCCACGCGACAGCACTTCGCTCGCGCGCTTCTTCACCACGGCCTCAAGCTCGTCCCAGCCTGGCGGCAGCCGCAGCCGCAAGTCAAAGCCCTTGGCATTGACCGACTTCAGTTCCCACTCGAAGGTGTAGGGGCCGCTCGCGCCATGGCTTCGGGCAAAACCGGTCATGCTCGATAGGGCCATCGCATAAAACTTTCTGACAAGAGATGTGAGACTCGCTGGAACGCGTGCGACCTTAGGCCGATTTCCCTGAAAGTGGAATTACGTTCGCGTGCCGGTGGCCGACGTCCAGACTCAGCGCTGGACCACGGGCGGCGACGTCGTCGACTGCGCCGCGCCCTGCCGTGCCGGCCTTGCCGGCTTCTTCGAGTTGGCCGGCGGCTTGGGCGGCGTGGTTGCAGTCGGGTTGGTGTCGGGCGGCGCGCTGGCGGCGGGCGGCGGCGGATCGTCTGCTGGCTCAACCGTGTCGTTCTGGATCTGCTTTTCCATCGAACGGAGCTTCGCCACGTTCTTTTGGTGCTGATCGTAGGTCTCGGTGAAGGCATGCCCGCCACTGCCGTCGGCAACGAAGAACAGATCTCGGGTCCGCGCCGGATTGGCTGCTGCTTCCAGCGACGCGCGGCCGGGATTGGCGATCGGGCCCGGCGGCAGGCCATCGATGACGTAGGTGTTGTAGGGCGACGGCTGGGTGATCTCGCTGCGCTTGATCGGCCGGCCCAGCGTTCCCTTGCCGCCGACCAGGCCGTAAATGATGGTCGGGTCCGACTGCAGCTTGATCTTCTGCCGCAGACGATTGACGAACACGGCCGAGACGCGGCTGCGCTCATCGGCCCTGCCGGTCTCCTTCTCGACGATCGACGCCAGCGTCACGAGTTGCTCCGGCGTTCTGACCGGAATGTCCGGATTGCGGCGTTCCCAGATTTCCGCAAGCACGCGCTTCTGGGTCTGCTGCATGCGCTGGATCACCTGCTCGCGCGTGGTACCGCGCGGGAATTTGTAGGTCTCCGGCAACAGCGTGCCCTCGCGCGGTATCTCGCGCACCGAACCTGTGAAGATGTCGTTGTCCGACAGCCGCGCCACGATCTGCTCGGAGGTCAGGCCTTCGGGAATGGTAACCGCATGCTGCACCACCTTGCCTTCGACGATGGTGCCGATGACGTCGCGCAGGCTCGCGCTCTTCTGGAACGAATATTCGCCGGGCTTAAGATCGGAACTCGCCTTCATCGCAAAC
Source organism: Bradyrhizobium sp. Arg237L (assembly GCF_029990105.1). Lineage (NCBI taxonomy): Bacteria > Pseudomonadati > Pseudomonadota > Alphaproteobacteria > Hyphomicrobiales > Nitrobacteraceae > Bradyrhizobium > Bradyrhizobium sp. Arg237L. The sequence continues at coordinate 15,886 of NZ_JAQMIL010000097.1, forward strand.
ACGCTGCCGATGAAGACCCAGGGATTGACGTCGATCACGCCCTCACGCTGCAGGATGTCGGCGATATCGCGCTTGCCGGCCCGCTGCGGAATGTTGACGATCTTGTCCTCCTGCAGCGGTCCCGACGCTTCCAGGGTCTGCTTTCCGTAGTAATAGGCTATGCCCGCGCCAATCATCAGAAGGATCAGGAGGGTGATGATGGCGTTGCCGACCACGACGAAAGGATTGCGGGCACGGTCCGACCGTTTCGGCGGCGGCGGGACCTGTTCAGGCTCCAGCGCGGCGCGCGGGCTTCGCGGTGAAATGGGCGGCCTCTCACTCATCGATTCGACCTGAATCCTGCCGGTTCAATCGTGGCCTGACAAATCTAAAGTCCTGCCAATATAATCAATACCATACGAGTATGCGCCCACGCCTGGAAGTCATCGGCGATTGCGGCAAAACGGTGAACTGGCTCCAATTCGCCTGCTGGGACAACGCGCGCAGCGTATTGCGCTGACATCATGCCCAAACAAAGAGGTTAGATCATGATCCGATTCGATCAATCGGATCATGATCTAGTTGATAACACGCTGCAGGATCACGGAAGCGTTAGTGCCTCCGAAGCCGAACGAATTGGACAACGCCACATTGATCTCGCGCTTGTGCGGCGTGTGCGGCACGAGATCGATCGCCGTCTCCACCGACGGATTGTCGAGATTGATCGTCGGCGGGGCGACGTTGTCGCGAATCGCTAGGATGCTGAAGATCGCCTCGATCGCGCCGGCGGCGCCGAGCAGATGTCCGGTCGACGACTTCGTCGACGACATCGAGACTTTCGACGCCGCATTGCCGAGCAGCCGCTCGACCGCGCCGAGTTCGATCTCGTCGCCGACCAGCGTCGAGGTGCCATGGGCGTTGATGTAGTCGATATCGGACGGCGTCATGCCGGCGCGCTTCAATGCCGCCGACATGCTGCGGAAGCCGCCGTCTCCGTCCGGCGACGGCGAGGTGATGTGATAGGCGTCGCCCGAGAGTCCGTAGCCGACGACCTCCGCATAGATCCTCGCGCCGCGCTTCTTTGCGTGCTCATATTCTTCGAGCACGACGATGCCGGCGCCCTCGCCCATCACGAAGCCGTCGCGGTCCTTGTCGTAGGGACGCGACGCCTTGGTCGGCGTCTCGTTGAAGCCGGTGGACAGCGCGCGCGCCGCGCAGAAGCCGGCCATGCCGATGCGGCAGATCGGCGATTCGGCGCCGCCGGCCACCATCACCTCGGCATCTCCAAGCGCGATCAGCCGCGCGGCGTCGCCGATCGCATGCGCGCCCGTCGAGCAGGCGGTCACGACCGCATGGTTCGGCCCCTTCAGGCCGTGCTCGATCGAGACATAGCCGGATGCCAGATTGATCAGCCGGCCCGGAATGAAGAACGGCGACACTTTTCGCGGACCGCGTTCCTTGAGCAGCACCGCCGTGTCGGCGATTCCCGAGAGGCCGCCGATGCCGGAGCCGATCAACGTGCCGGTCGCGCACTTGTCCTCTTCGCTCTCCGGATGCCAGCCGGCATCGTCGAGCGCCTGCTTGGCCGCGCACATCGCGAAGATGATGAAGTCATCGACCTTGCGTTGGTCCTTCGGCTCCATCCACTGATCGGGATTAAAGGTGCCCTCGCTGCCATCGCCGCGCGGCACCACGCAGGCAACCTGGCTCGGCAGGTCGGAGACATCGAAGGTCTCGATCCTGCGCGCCCCACTGCGGCCTTCAAGGATACGTGCCCAACTGGTGTCGACGCCACAGCCGAGTGGTGTAACCATGCCCAGCCCCGTGACGACAACACGTCTCATGTCAAGAACTCCGTCCTGAAATGCGCGGTCAACAACAAGAAACCGGGGGACCGCCTGATGACGGTCCGTCCGGCTTCGTCGGCACCGCGAAGGGCGTCAGCTTTTCGCGTTCTTCTCGAGAAACTTGGTCGCGTCGCCGACCGTCAGGATCGTCTCCGCGGCGTCGTCGGGAATCTCGCAACCAAATTCTTCTTCAAATGCCATCACGAGCTCGACGGTGTCGAGACTGTCAGCGCCGAGGTCATCAATGAAACTTGCGCTGTCGACCACCTTCTCCGGCTCGACGCCAAGGTGCTCGACCACTATCTTCTTTACCCGCTCGCCAATCTCACTCATCGTTCACCCTCGTGCTTGTTCCATTGGACCCGACCCCCAGACGATACGAGCCATCGTGGTCGTGTAGTTTCCCTAAGCTGTCGCGCATAGTCTTGATTCGGCGGTCGTGGCCGACTAAGTCCCGGCGAACGGCAGGCGTCGCCACGCCAATATACAGGGTTTCAACATCCTGCAATGGCGTTCTTTGCCCATCCGCGGCTGGTTCGGTTATCATAATTCCCTAGTCTTGACTATAAGCCCCGCCCGGTCGCCGGTAGGGCATTCCGCCACGCAAAAACGCTCCGGTAACCCGCTCAAAACATGGCCATTCCGCCATTGACGTGAATCGTCTGTCCGGTCACGTAGGCGGCCTCATTGGAAGCGAGGTAGACGGCTGCGGCGGCGATGTCTTCGGACGTTCCGAGTCGCGCCGCAGGAACCTTTGCCAGGATGGCCTCGCGCTGCTTGTCGTTCAGCGCATCCGTCATCGGCGTCTTGATGAAGCCGGGCGCAATGCAATTGGCGGTCACGCCGCGCTTGGCATATTCGGCGCCCAGCGTCTTGATCAGGCCGATGATACCGGCCTTCGACGCGGTGTAGTTGGCTTGGCCGGGATTACCGGTGACGCCGACGATCGAGGTGATGGCGATGATGCGGCCGAAGCGCTTGCGCATCATCAATTTGGTGGCGGCGCGCGCGAGGCGGAAGGTCGCCGTCAGGTTGATCGCGATCACCTCATCCCAATCCTCGTCGCGCAACTGCACGAACAGATTGTCGCGTGTGATTCCCGCATTGGCGACGAGGATGTCGACCTGCCCCAGCGCGGTCTCCGCTGCGGGCACCAATGCCTCGACTTCGGCACTGTTGGAGAGATTGCACGGCAGGACATGAACACGCTCACCGAGCTTGGCTGCAAACGCATCCAGCACCTCGCGCCGCGTGCCCGAGATCGCAACGGTTGCGCCCTGCGCGTGCAGCGCCTGTGCGATCGCGCCGCCAATGCCGCCGGTGGCGCCGGTGACCAGCGCGGTCCTGCCCGTCAAATCAAACATTACTATCTCCTCTCGGCTCTCTTAGAGCATGATCTGCGCGCAAACGCATCGCGTTTGTCGGAGGGAAAACCGGTACTCACTTTTCCCGATCATGCTTCAGGCCGAAGCGGCCAATGCATCCTTGGCGGCCGCGATATCAACGGGACCGCCGACGGAAACTCCTACCGCGCCATCGGCGATGCGCTTGACCAGTCCGGTCAGGACCTTGCCGGCGCCGATCTCGAAGAAGCGCGTCACGCCCTTGCTTGCCATATAGGCGACCGACTCGCGCCAGCGCACCGTGCCGGTGACCTGTTCGATCAGCCGGCGGCGGATCTCGTCGGGATCGGTGATGGCGGTCGCCAGCACGTTCGAGACCAGCGGCGCGGCCGGCGCCTTGATGGTGACGCCGGACAACGCCTCGGCCATGGCGTCGGCCGCCGGCTGCATCAACTTGCAATGGAACGGAGCCGACACCGGCAGCAGCATCGCGCGCTTGGCGCCCTTGCCTTTGGCGATCTCGACCGCGCGATCGACGGCGGCCTTGTCGCCGGAAACCACAACCTGTCCGCCGCCATTGTCATTGGCAGCCTGGCACACTTGGCCCTGGGCAGCTTCCTCGGCGACCGCCATCGCCGCCTCATAGTCGAGGCCGAGCAGCGCGGCCATGGCGCCGACGCCGACGGGCACCGCCTTCTGCATCGCAAGGCCGCGGGTACGCAACAGGCGTGCGGTATCGCTGACGCTGAGGCTGCCGGCGGCGGCCAGTGCCGAGTACTCGCCGAGCGAATGGCCCGCGACATAGGCCGCGTCGCGGCCGACCGAGAATTCGGCCTCCGTCTCCAGCACCCGCAGCGTCGCGATCGAGACCGCCATCAGCGCCGGCTGGGCATTCTGGGTGAGCTGCAGGGTTTCAGCCGGACCGTCCCAGATGATCCCGGTCAGCTTCTCTCCCAGCGCGGCGTCGACCTCGTCGAACACCGCCCGGGCCACCGGAAAGGCATCGGCGAGGGCCTTGCCCATGCCGACTGCCTGCGACCCCTGCCCCGGAAAAGTGAATGCTGCCGTCATGGCGCTCCCAAGCTGTTTGGGCATGATCTCCGGGAAAGCCGGTTTCCGCTTCTTCCGGATCATGCTCTGGACGGGCGCGTAAGACACCGTCCGGGGCTGGGATGTCAAGCCGCGTTGCGGCATTGAAATGGGGACTTTCCCCTAGAACCCGCCGGCCCTCTGGTCCGCGCCTACTTCCGCGCCGGCCCTCGCCCGGCGTGCGCTGCTCACCAATTGCCCCGGCCGATCCTCATGATCCGGCTTTGCGGTCGCCAGTCTCAGCACCGCAAGATAGCCCGGCTGCACCTCCATGTGGCCGGCGTGCCGGCTTTCGCTGAGAATGCGGTGAACCCGCGGCAGGTTGTAGCACGGGACATAGAACAGCAGGTGATGCTCGAGGTGATAGTTCACGTAATAGGGGGCGATGAACAGCCGCTCGAGGAAGCCGGCGTGCGTGGTCCGGGTGTTGCGCAGGGGATCGTGGCTGTCAGGAACGACGGCGTGCTCGGCGATGTTGCGGATGCGCGTGATCACCATCATCCAGGTGAGCAGCGGAACCAGCCATAGCAGTGGATAAGCCCACCACACGCCAGCAGCCGCAAGCCCTGCAAACAGGAGCCCGTTGACGATGAATTGCAGCCCGAGCTTCTCCCAGAAATGCGCGGCACGCTGCCGCCAGGGCCATTGCTTCGGCCCGAGCGCATTGAGCAGTTGCGCCTTGCGCTGCTGATAGCCGGTCTGGCCGGTGATGTCGCGAATGAACTTGCGCCGGTAGCTCATCTTCGTGATCGGAAACGGCGCCGACAGCACGAGGTCGGGATCATCCTCCTGCTGCGTCCGCGCGTGATGCTGCAGGTGATAGCGGCGATAGGCGCGCGTCTCCGCAAAGATCGGATAGGCGCAAAACCACTGGCTCAATGTCAGGTTGGTCTTCTCGTCCGCTGAAAGGCATCCATGCGCGCCGTCGTGCATCAGGATCGCGAGCCCGAGCTGCCGCGAGCCGATGATCGCGACGGCGAGGAGATATGTCAGCGGATTCGGCCACCAGGCCACCAGCGCGATCGCGCCTGATATCAGCGCCCAGGCATGCGCAATCAGCGCGATGCCCTTCAACGTCGAGCGCTGGCGGACGGCGATCAATTGATCCTCGGTCAGGAAGTCGCGGGCGCGGATGCGAAGCGCGGTCATGGCGAAGTCTCCTCGTCGCGAGAGGTGGAAGTGGATGTGCTGGGATCGCCGACCAGGCGCAGGCGCGTGTTCTCGGCGCTGGATGTGGTGGTGGCCTGCTCGCCGAGCACGCGCAGCATTTCGCTGCACAGCTCCTCCGCCGAGCGGCCCATCGCATAGCCTTCGAGGATGACGCCGATCGCAACTGCCCAGAACCGCCGCGAGGTCGCGGCGGGGTCGCGCAGCGTGCGCCAGCCGTGCCGTTCGATCTGCCCCGCATAGGCGCGCAGCCCTTGGCTGTGCAGCCGCTCGATGGTCCGCTCCACGAGCGGCGCGAGATCCTGGCGGCGCCGCGTCAGGGTCAGCGCCTCCGCAAAGAAGGCGACCGAATCGGTCGCCGTCACCGTCTCGACCAGCGCACGCGTGTAGTCCCGCGGCGTCTCCGCCCGCAGCGCAGCCTCCTCCGCCGCGCGCGCCACATAGAGCATGTCGCGGCAGGCGGCCTCGACGAAGAGCGCTTCCTTGGTGCGGAAGTAGTAGGTGATCTGGCTCGGAAAGGCGTCCGCGGCCGCAGCGATATCGGTGGTCGAGGCGCCGGCGAGCCCCTGTTCCTTGAACAGGCGGCTTGCGGCGTCGAGCAGCAGCGAACGCATTTTGCGCCCGGCCGCGCGCGTGGCGCGAACGGCATGCTTGGGGTCGCCGGCTGGCGATTCGGACGCAGCTTGGGCTGCCATTGAACGTCTCCTCGATTATTTGTATGATAGACAAACAAATAAATCAAGACGGAGCTGGACGAACCGATCCGGCGCAGATAGGCCCGCCAAGACGCCAAAAACCTCGCCCGGCAACCTTGCCAAAACGCGCAAAATCCTTATAAAGCCCGCCATCCGTGGGTCCCGGCCGGGAGCTGAACGGACGGTCTCAGCAATTTCATTCGTTGATTTTGATGTGGCAGGGCCAGTCGGCCCGTCGTCCCGTGCTTCCGCCTTCTGAGCAGCATCGAGTCCTTTCCGAAGGTCTCGAAGGGCTTGTCGCCGGGAACCGCGCCAACACTAGAAAGGACATCCATGCCTCTTTACGAGCATGTTTTTCTCGCGCGCCAGGACGCGAGCACCCAGCAGGTTGACGAGCTGACCGCGCAGATGACCGGTATCGTCGAACAGGCCGGCGGCAAGGTTACCAAGACCGAGAATTGGGGCGTGCGCTCCCTCACCTACCGCATGAACAAGAATCGCAAGGCGCATTTCGTGTTGATGAACCTGGACGCGCCCTCTTCCGCAATCAGCGAGATCGAGCGCCAGGAGCGGATCAGCGAAGACGTCATCCGCTATCTCACCGTCCGCGTCGAGGAGCTCGAGGAAGGCCCGTCGGCGATGATGCGCAAGGCTGACCGTGACCGTGAGCGCGATGATCGCGGCGGCGGCTTCCGCGGTGACCGCGAGGGTGGCGGCTTCCGTGGCGATCGCGACGGCGGTGGATTCCGCGGCGACCGCGGCCCGCGCCGTCCGCGCGATGAAGAAGCTGCGACCGAGGAGTAAGAATCATGGCTGAAGCCGGTGCCCGCCGTCCGTTTTTCCGTCGCCGCAAGTCCTGCCCGTTCACGGGAGCGAATGCGCCGAAGATCGACTACAAGGATTCCAAGCTGCTGATGCGTTACGTCTCCGAGCGCGGCAAGATCGTGCCGAGCCGCATCACGGCCGTTTCCGCCAAGAAGCAGCGTGAACTCGCCCGCGCCATCAAGCGCGCGCGCTTCCTCGGCCTCTTGCCCTACGTGATTCGCTAATCAATCCGGTCCGCAGCACCTCGCGCGCTGCGGACCATTTGCTCATAAGGCTTCCGGGTCGTCCGGTCGCCGATGGTTGGGGTTCTCAAGCAGGACCTCTAACCGCTCGAAAGGAGCGGGACAGCTGATGATCGTGATGTTGTTCATTGCTATCGCTGCCGGCTGCGCGTCGGCGTTGATGTTCGCCTCGATGATTTCGGGCGCGATGATCTCACTGTTGCTGTTCTGGCTGGCGCCGCTGCCATTGATGATGGCAGGGCTCGGCTGGGGTCCGCTCACGGCAAGTATTGGCGGCATTGCGGCCGCGTTGGGCCTCGGCGCGATCTTCGGCCTGTCCTATTGCATCACCTTTGTCATCATGGTTGCGCTGCCGGCCTGGTGGCTCGGGTACCTCGCGCTACTGGGACGCCCGGTTGCCGAGCCGAGCCCAACTGGCGGGCCCGCTCCGGCGACCGCCAATCTCGAATGGTATCCGGTCGGCCGTATCCTGCTCTGGATTGCAGGCTTTGCCGTGCTCACCACGATGGCGGCCCTGCTCACGCTGGGCACCGACGCCGCCAGCATCGCGGGTGCCATGAAGCGCGGTCTGATGCGGGTTCTGGACTCGCGCATGGTGACAGCGAGCGCCGACATGGAACGCGTGGTCGACGCTATGGTGGCTGTCGCACCGCTCGCCGCGGTCATCGTCACCATGATATCGCTGACGATCAATCTCTGGCTGGCGACCCTGATCACGGCGACCTCGGGCCGCCTGCGACGCCCGTGGCCCGAACTGCGGGCGACTGCGCTCCCGGCAATGACATTGGTGGCTTCGTGCGTGGCCATCGCCTTCTGCTTCACGAGCGGCCTGTTGGCCATCCTCGCACAGGTCACGACCACCGCCCTGATGGCGGCTTATGCGCTCACCGGTTTCGCCGTGCTGCACACGGTGACGCAATCGCTCAATAGCCGCACACTCTGGCTGAGCTGCGCCTATGCCGTGGTTGTGATCTTCACCTGGCCGGTGATGGCGATGGTGGTGCTCGGAATAGCCGACGCGCTGTTCGGATTGCGCCAACGCTATCTACGGACCAGGCCGCCACCGCTCCCTGCATCCTGAATTCAACCGATCAACCCAAACCAAGATTGAAGGAGAAGCAATATGGAAGTCATTCTTTTGGAACGTGTCGCCAAGCTCGGCCAGATGGGCGAGGTCGTGAAGGTCCGCGACGGCTTTGCGCGCAATTTCCTCCTAAAGCGCGGCAAGGCGCTGCGCGCCACCGCCGATAACCGCGCCAAGTACGAAGGCATGAAGGCCGAGCTCGAGGCCAACAATCTTCAGGCCAAGTCCGAAGCCAGCAAGGTGGCCGAGAAGATCGACGGCCGCGAGATCATGATCATTCGCCAAGCCTCCGAAAGCGGTCAGCTATTCGGCTCAGTTTCGGTGCGCGACATCGTCACGGCGCTGGCGACCGACGGCATCATCGTCAGCCGGCCGCAGGTCTGGCTGGACTCGCCGATCAAGGTGATCGGCCAGCAGAAGGTGACGATCGCCGTCCACCCCGAGGTCGAGACCAGCGTCACCGTCATCGTCGCGCGCAGCGCGGATGAAGCCGAGCGCATCAAGCGCGGCGAGGACATCTCGAGCCGCCGGGAAGACCAGGACGCCGCAGCCGAGGCGCTTGCCGCCGCCGGCGAGTTCTTCGATCCGGAAGCGCAGCAGGAGGAGCCGGTGGAGCCGGCGCCGGCTGCCGAGGAAAAGTGAGCCTCTTCGTTTACGGCAAGATCAAAGCCCGGCCTCGATCAGGCCGGGCTTTCGCTTCGGGCCGCCGCCTTCTCATCCAGCATGGCGATCGAAGCGAGCGCGGTCGCGGTGTGCTTCTCTTTGCCGTCAATGACGCAGAACACGTCGGCCGCGACGACGGCGACCTGCCGTCCCGGCTTGATCACGCGCGCGCGGCAGATCAGGCGATCGCCGGACGCTGGCGACAATAGGTTCAATTTGTATTCGGCCGTCAGCGCCGCCTGGCCGCGCGTGGTCGCGGCCGCGATGGTGGTTGCGTTGTCGACCAGAAACGCCGTGACGCCACCGTGGAACAGGCCGTGCTGCTGCAACAGCTCCGGCCGCCGCCCGACCTCGATGGTGCAGGTGCCGCGGGCGAGCTCGGACAATTCGGCGCCGACGTGATTCATGAATCCCTGGCGACCGACATTGTCGCGGATGCGCTTCGCGATCGGCGTGAAGTCGCGATCCAAATCCTCTGTCATGGCGTATCTCCACTTCTCTCCGCTGCGCCGGGAGCGGCAACGGCGCGGATCGCGCAGCCAATCAGCATATCGGCCTGCTCCCTCGGATCGCCGCGATCGCGGCCCGACAGGTAGGCGCGGCAAAAGATCTGCGCGGGCCCGATGATCTGGCTGATGAAAACGGTTGGCGACATCGGCAATAGCTCGCCGCTTGCAAGCAGCGGCGCCCGCCAATTCTCGATCCCGTCAGCGAGCCGCACATTCTCCCTGCGCTGCGCGTCACGAAGCTCATCGCTCCATTCGCTGCGGGATATCTCGAACAGGAAGCGTGCTTCGCGCCGGTCGAGGACGACCCAGTCGAGATGGGCGCGGATCAGCCGCCCGACCCCGTCCCGCGCGCCGCAGGATCGATCAAGCACCGCGAGCATGGCGGCGTGATAGCGCTGCAGGATGTCCAGGAACAGGGTGCCGGCGAGCGCCTTCTTCGATCCGAAGAAGTGGAAGAAGCTGCCGTTGGAGGCCCGTGCATGGGTTCGGATGGCCGCAACCGTCGCGCCCTCAAACCCATCGCGGTCGAAGACTGCAAGACCTGCGGCCAACAAGTCCTCTCGCGCCGTGGTTGCCATGCTCCACCTCTCTGGAGCTCCACTCTAGAGTAACACTCTAATGATGGTCAAGTTTGGCCTTGGCGCGGAAATGCGCCTTGGGTGAGCCTATCGCGAGACAGGATGTATCGGCGGACTGGTCGGTCTAGCCGACTGGGATGGCGGCAATGAGGACGGCGCGGACGCCGTCACTGCGAAGCTGCAGGAGCCGCCGGAGTAGCCGCAGACGGGCTTGCGGACGGTTCCGGAGCGCTCGGAGCTGCAGCGGCTGCTGGCGGCGCTGGCGTCACCGGTGGAACTGGATCCGACCGCGGCGGTGCTGGCTCGCTGCCGCCACTCTCCCTCGATTCAACCCTGGCGGCCTCGCCCTTCGGCGTCTCTTCCACGGCTGGCTCGGCCTGTCTGGCAGGTTCCTCGCTGGGCTTGCCGCGCTTGCCCATCTTTTGTTTTGCGGCCGGCTTGGGCTCGGTTGCCTGCTCCGGGCTGGCCGCGTCAGTTGCCGCCTCGCTCGGCTGCTGCGGCCGCTTGGCGTTGCGACCATGCCGCCTACCCTCGCCTTGTGGATTGAGGCCGTCAGCATCAGGCTTGGCGGCCTGCTGCGCATCGGGGGCGGGCTCGGGCGTGCTCCATGGAAACAAGAACCTGCGGCTAGGCCGCTCCGGTTCGGGCGAGCTGGCCGGGCGCGCGGCTTCCTGCTGCTTCGCACCCTTGCCGTGCTTGGTCTGTTCCTGCCGGCCCTGATATCGCGTATCGCTGGCGCCGTTGGAAACGAGATACGACGCCAGCAGCGAGGCCATGTCGCTGCTCGTGGTGTAGTGCTGGCGGAGGAATCCCGGGAGCGCCGAAGCGCTGACGCTCTTGAGCAGGCCGCGCGCCGACTTGTGGCAGGCGCTGCAGGTGCCGGCAAAGATCTGCGAGGGGCTCTTGCCGGCCTCCAGATTGGTCGGCTGGGCATGCGTCGAGTTCGCCGCAAGGCCGGCGACAACAAGAATCACCGTCGCGAAAATGAGCGCTCGGCCCAACATCCCCCATTCTCCTGATCGTGGAAACGCCACCCGGCCCTGCTCGATCCGGTTGCGGCGCGCCCCTTTTAGCCGATTATCGGGCGAATGGAAGCGCAGTTGTGACGCATCCACGCAATTGTCACATTCGGGAATATCCGCTTTGACTACAACGCAATAGCGCTTCCCCCCGATCACCCCTACAGTGATGTTGACTCACATTGGAACCATCTGTTCCACTGCGCGTCAGGGTAAACGGCCGGTCGCTCTGTGGTGCTTCTATGGACCGTTTGTTGCGTTATTTCTTGGGGCAGTTCGTTCGCCGTGGCGCGCTTTCGGTCACGACCGCAAGCGGGGCAAAGTTCACGTGCGGCGACGGCGCCGGGCAGCCGGTTCCGGTGCGGTTCCTGACCGCAGCCGCGGAGCGTTGGGTGTTGCTCGATCCCGAGCTCAGTCTCGGTGAATCCTATATGGACGGCACGTTCGTCGTCGAGAACGGCTCGATTGCGGATGCGCTTGCGATCCTGATGGATCAGCCGGACATGCTGCCGCGCTGGGCCAAGCCGCAATGGCTCCTGCGCTATCTCGGAAGGCACATCTGGCAATTCAATCCGCGAGGCCGGTCGAGGCGCAACGTCGCTCACCACTATGACCTCGATGGCCGGCTCTATTCCCTCTTCCTCGACGCCGACAAGCAATATAGCTGCGCCTATTTCGAGACGCCGGATGCGACGCTGGACGACGCCCAGCTCGCCAAGAAGCGCCATCTCGCCGCCAAGCTCCTGGTGCGGCCGGGCCAGCGCGTGCTCGATATCGGTTCCGGCTGGGGTGGGCTTGGCCTCTACCTTGCCGAGATGACCGGCGCCGACGTCACCGGCGTCACGCTCTCCACCGAGCAGCTCCAGGTTTCGAACACCCGGGCGGCGGAGAAGAACCTCTCGCAATCGGCGCGCTTCCTGCTCGAGGACTATCGCGACATCCCCGGCCCGTTCGACCGCATCATCTCGGTCGGCATGTTCGAACATGTCGGTGTCGACTTCTACGAGACCTTTTTCCGCCGCTGCGCCGAGTTGCTGACCGACGACGGCGTGATGGTGCTGCACTCGATCGGCCGGTCCACGGGGCCTGACGTCACCAGCCCCTGGATCGAGAAATACATCTTCCCCGGCGGCTATATCCCGGCACTGTCCGAAGTCATGCCCGCGATCGAGAAGGCCGGGCTCTTGGTCTGCGACATGGAGATCCTCCGACTGCACTATGCCGAGACCTTGAGGGCATGGCGTGAGCGTTTCATGGCGCGGCGCGAAGAGGCCGTCCGCCTCTACGACGAGCGCTTTGCGCGGATGTGGGAGTTCTATCTGGCGGCGTCCGAAATGTCGTTCCGCAAGCAGAACATGATGAACTTCCAGCTCCAGCTCACCAAGCGGCAGGGCGTCGTGCCGATCACCCGCGACTATATCGGCCAGGAAGAGGCCAAGCTCCGCGGCATCGAGCAGCGCGCGCGGCCGCGGCTGCAATTGGCGGGCGAATAGGTTCAGTTGCGAAAGCTGAAGGCCGAGCCGTAACAGGGATAGGCTACGGCCGGGCGCGCAAGTCGCGCTTCGACGGCGGCGAGCACCTGCTTGTCGCAGGGAACATTGCGGATTTCCGGACGAGACGCCTCCTCCATGGCGTCGATCAGCATCGACAGCCACCGCCGGTCGCCCTGGTCCGATCGCCGGATATGAAATCGCTGGCTCATCGCTTTAACTAACCCGAAACCCTTTGGTCCGTTCCCGCCTACCCTGCCGCAATAAAAATCATTCCCATGTGAACTGGTTCACAAGGTGGGCGGGCGGTTTGGGCGTAGACCACCCCCATGTCCCACGAGACCTACAGATCCTTGTTCGATCCGCCGCGCGACCTCAAAACCGACTACGCCCTGATCGCTGTGGGCATCGTCGCCGCTTTGGTTGCGTTCGCCTATCTCATCCTCACCTGAGATAGAGGGCCCGACGCGCGCCGTTCCCTTGGATGTTGGTTCGTCCAGGCGGAATTAGGTTCAGCCTGCCCAAAAACATTCCTCGCGACTCGCCGCCCCGCCCCTGAAATCCGTCAAGCATCGTGCACCGCTGCTACGTGATTCACACTTCGCTTGTGTGAATCGTGAATAAGGCGCATGGGCACTTCCGCTTCCGACAGCGGTGGCGCTTTATCGCCGCCCCTGCTTCCGGGAATCCCAATAACGGCGAAATCCGAAGAATAATTCCGTCCATGGCAACTGATTCGAACGTCCTGAAGCTCGCGCCCGAGCCGGGAACCCCGGCCTATCGCAGCGCGCCGCACAATATCGAAGCGGAACAGGGCCTGTTGGGCGCGATCCTGGTCAACAACGACGCCTTCTACCGCGTCTCCGATTTCCTGGAGCCGAAACACTTCTTCGAGCCGCTCCACCAGACGATCTACGAGACCGCCGGTAGCCTGATCCGCATGGGCAAGGTGGCGACCCCCGTGACGCTGAAGACCTTCCTGCCGGCAGAGACCGACATTGGCGGCATGACGGTTGCCCAATACCTCGCCCGCCTCGCCGCCGAAGCGACCACGATCATCAACGCCCAGGACTATGGCCGGACCGTCTATGACCTGTCGCTGCGACGCGACCTGATCCGAATCGGCGAGGACATGGTCAACGTCGCCTTCGACGCGCCGGTGGATTTCGCACCGCGCGCCCAGATCGAGGACGCCGAGCGGCAGCTTTACGAACTCGCCGAAACCGGCCGCTATGACGGCGGCTTCCAGCGCTTCTCCCAAGCGCTGACGCTTGCCGTCGACATGGCCGCGAAAGCGTTCCAACGCGACGGCAAGCTGTCGGGCATCTCGACCGGCCTGCGCGACCTCGACGCCAAGATGGGCGGCCTGCAGCCGTCGGACCTCATCATCGTCGCCGGCCGCCCCGGCATGGGCAAGACCTCGCTCGCGACCAACATCGCCTACAACATCGCCAGGGCCTATGAGGGCGAAGTGCAGGCCGACGGCAGCATCAAGGCGGTCCACGGCGGCGCGGTCGGCTTCTTCTCCTGCGAAATGTCGGGCGAGCAGCTCGCCACCCGTATTCTCGCCGAGCGCACCGGCATTCCCTCGAGCCACATCCGCCGCGGCGGCATCACCGAGATGGATTTCGAGAAGATCCGCGAATGCTCGATCGAGCTGCAGTCCCTGCCCTTCTACGTCGACGAAACCGGCGGCCTGTCGATCTCGCAACTGACCGCGCGGGCGCGGCGGCTGAAGCGACAGAAGGGTCTCGACCTCATCGTCATCGATTACATTCAGCTGCTGTCGGGATCGGGCAAGCGCGGCACCGACAACCGCGTCCAGGAAATCACGGAGATCACGACCAACCTGAAGGCGCTGGCGAAGGAATTGAACGTCCCGGTGATCGCATTGTCGCAGCTCTCGCGCCAGGTGGAAAACCGCGACGACAAGCGTCCGCAGCTTTCCGACCTGCGTGAATCCGGTTCGATCGAGCAGGACGCCGACGTCGTAATGTTCGTCTATCGTGAGGAATATTACCTCGCCAACAAGGAACCGCGCGCGGGCACGCCGGAATACGAGAAATGGCAGCTTGACATGGACCTCGCCCACGGCAAGGCCGAAGTCATCATCGGCAAGCAGCGCCACGGCCCGACCGGCTCGGTCGAACTGCACTTCGAAGCCAGCGTGACACGGTTCGGCGATCTCGCCCATGACGGTCAAGTGCCGGATCGGTCTTATTGATGCGCGGTTGAACCATTGCTGCCGCCTGCGTAAAACGGCTCCATGAACGTCGCTTCCGATCCGAAATCGATCCCGCAGGGCGCGCAGCTTGCGTCCGACGCAAACCAGCTCGCGGTGCCTCCGACCGCCACGGGCATCCTGACCGTCGATCTCGACGCCATCATCGCCAATTGGCGCAGGCTCGAGAAGACCGCGGTTCCGGCCGAATGCGGCGCCGTCGTGAAGGCCGACGGCTATGGCTGCGGCGCTGCGCAGGTTTCGCGGGCATTGGCCGCCGCCGGCTGCAAGACGTTCTTCGTCGCCAATATCGAAGAGGCGCGCGCTGTCCGCGAGGCGGTGCCGTCCGCCACCATCTATGCGCTCGGCGGCTTCTTCCAGAACACCGGCGACAGCTACGCCAAGTTCGACTGCCAGCCCGTGATTGGCGACCTCAACGAACTCGCCGAATGGGACGTGTTCTGCCGTCGCTCCGGCTGGTCGGGCGGCGCCGCTGTTCACATCGACACCGGCATGAACCGGCTCGGGTTCACGATCAACGAGGCGCAAGGCATCATCCCGCGCATCAACGCCGGCGATCACGGCATCACGTTGGTGATGAGCCACCTCGTCGCCGCCGAGCAGCTCAACAGCCCGATCAACGCCAGGCAGCTTACGACCTTCCGCGAGATCGCGAGCCTGTTCACCGGCGTGCCGGCGTCGCTTGCGAATTCCTCCGGCATTTTCCTCAGTCCCCAATTCCAGTTCGAGCTGGTGCGGCCGGGAGCCGCGCTCTACGGCGTCAACCCGACGCCCGAGGCCGACAACCCGATGCGGCCGGTGGTCGATCTCAAGGCCCGCATCGTGCAGATCCGCCACATCGATCGCGGCGAGACCGTCGGCTATGGCGGCACCTGGACCGCGCGGCGGCCAACCCGATTGGCGGTGATCTCGGTCGGCTATGCCGACGGCTATTTCCGCGCGGCGAGCTCGAACGACGGCACCCGCGGCGCCGACGTTGTGGTCGCCGGCAGGCGCTGCCCGATCGCCGGTCGCATCTCGATGGACCTGATCGCCGTCGACATCACCGAACTCGACAAGAACGCCGTGCGGCGCGGCCACATGGTCACCCTGATCGGCGAAGGCATCACGGTCGACGAACTCGCGCATCATTTCGGCACCATCGGCTATGAGGTGCTGACCAGCCTCGGTCCGCGTTATGCGCGCATCTACAAAGGCGGCAATCCCGCGGAGGAGCCGCCACCGCCGGCCGATTCCAGCAGCACTCCGACCTGATCGGCTCGGGGCGGATCGCGGTCGTCTCGACACATGAAGATCGCGACCTTCAACATCAACAACATCAACCGCCGCCTGCCGAACCTCTTGCGCTGGCTGCGCGCGGCAAAACCCGATGTCGTCAGCCTGCAGGAACTGAAGGCGACCGACAGCGAGTTTCCGTTGCCCGCGATCGAAAAGGCCGGCTACGGCGCGGTGTGGCAGGGGCAGAAGACCTGGAACGGCGTTGCGATCCTCGCGCGAAAAGCCGAGCCGGTATTGATCCGCACCGTCCTGCCCGGCGATCGCACCGATCACGAGGCGCGCTATATCGAGGCCGCGGTCAAGGGCATCATCGTCACCAGCCTCTATCTGCCGAACGGCAATCCGCAGCCCGGGCCGAAATTCGACTACAAGCTGGTCTGGTTCAGGCGATTGCGCGCGCATGCCGCTAAGCTTCTCAAAGAGGATGTCCCGGTCGTGCTCGCCGGCGACTACAATGTCGCGCCGACCGAGCTCGACATCTATCCGACGCGCTCGTGGGACAAGGATGCATTGATCCAGCCGAAGAGCCGCGCCGCCTTCAAGGCGCTCGTCGACCAGGGCTGGTGCGACGCGATCCGCACGCTGCATCCGGCAAAGCCGATGTTCACCTTCTGGGACTACAAGCGCAACCGCTGGCCGCGCGATGCCGGGCTGAGACTCGATCATCTGCTGCTCAGTCCTGTGCTCGCGCCGCGTCTGACGAAGGCCGGCGTCGACCGCGACATCAGAGGCGAGGAAGGCGCAAGCGACCACGCACCGGCGTGGATCGTGCTGCGGTGATTGTGCCGTAGGATGGGTAGAGCGCAGCGAAACCCATCGCGAAGGAGCAAGCCGCACGAATGATGGGTTTCGCTGCGCTCTACCCATCCTACGATTGTCGTCCCCGCGAAAAACGGGACGACGCCGTCATTGCGAGCGAAGCGAAGCAATCCATGTCTCCACAAGCGGCAAAATGGATTGCTTCGCTGCGCTCGCAATGACGGGGTGAGTCCTGATTCGATTGTCAAATAGCGTGAGGATGTGAGTCCGCGTTCTCGCGGAGCTTTGCGCCCGAGGTTTGCGTCGCCTTCCACCCTCCTCATTGAACAGAGGGCGCAGGGAAAGCCGGGTGCCGGTTGCACCCATGGGTCCCGTGCAACAAAAAGCAC
>NZ_JAQMIL010000098.1:0-32710 GCF_029990105.1 Bradyrhizobium sp. Arg237L
GAGACGCGCGGAGTTAAATCACTGATTTGCCCGACGGCGAAAGCGGAATGTTTTTTGTGTGAGGGCTGGACGAGCCAAATCACGTTGATTGGCTTAAGGAAAATCGCGCGAATGATACGACGCCGTCATGCCCGGGCTTGCCCGTCTTCGCTATCGCTTCGCCGGACTGAGATTAGAGTGCCCGGCGAAGCCTCGGCGTAGCCGGGTCCCGGGCATCCACGTCCTTCGCGCCCGGGACAACGTGGATGGCCGGGTCAAGCCCGGCCATGACGGAGGAGAGGATTGCGCCACGCGTCGCTCAGTCATTCCGGGGCGATGCGCCAGCATCGAGCCCGGAATCCATTTCTCCACCTGCGCATGCGGCCCGATGGACTCCGGGCTCGCGCTACGCGCGCCCCGGAATGACGGCGGAGGTTGTTGCTGCATGCGCCCGCAATGCGCGCTTCACGCGGCCGGTTCATCCGGATCGAGTGCGGCCTGGAAGCGCGTCGATGCATCGCTTGCTTCACCGGACGCACCAAACACCGCGGCGACGGTGATGTCCTTGGCGAGATGGGTGCATTCGAGCCAGACCAGATTGAGCATCAGCGGCGGCAGTTCGCGCGCCTGCTGCATGTTCCTGCAGCGGGCCTCCGCGCCCTCCATGCCCCACCATTGCTGAGCGACCGTCACGACCCTGCGGAAATTGCGCAAGGTGCCTGACGCCTTCGCGCGATCGACCTTGGCGAGCAGCGCGCAATGGTTCAGCCAGTTCAGCCCGGCGATGATGGCGATCGCGACGTCGTCGACGGCGCGTCCGGTGAAATCGATCACCGTGTCCTCGTGCGGCTGCTGGCGCAGGAAGCCGTCGATCAGCTCAGCCTGGCGCGACGGCTCCGTCAGAAGCGCGGAGTCGCGTCCCGGGATCATGGTCAGATAGCGCATCCCTTCCAGCCGTGTGTGGCGCCAGATTTCGCGCGGGCTGGCGCTCGCATCATTCGATTTGCGCTTGCAGGCGGGATAGACGAGATCGCCGTGATCGGCCTTTTCGAGATATGTCGCGACGACCTTGTCCAGCGCCTGCAACAAGGCATCCGCGCCGGCCCTGGCATCCAGGACCTCTTCTGACGGAACCTCTCTGCCCCAACCAAACAAGGCCATTGCTTGTTTCCGGCGTGATCCTCTCGTTTTGCGAGTGTAGCACCAGCGCGGCCGATTGCACTGCGCCAATCCGCCGTATTTTTCGGCAGGGGCGGGACGGCGCCGGCGGGATTCCGGCGGAACCCCCGCTCTCCTAGCGGTTGACGAGCCAGATGATCACGCTCAGCACGACGCTGAGCAATAGCGACGTCATCAGTGGGAAATAGAACGAATAATTTGATCCCTCGACATGGATGTCACCAGGCAGGCGGCCAAGCCCGAGCTTGCCGATCACCGGCCAGAGCAGACCAGCGGCGAGGAGGAGCAGTCCGAGGATGATCAGCGTGCGCTGCATCCGGCACCTCCAATTCGTGGGGCGGTTTATCCGCCCCACGAATATCGCTTAACCCCACGGTCCGCGCGAGGTGGTCGTGCCGCCCCATGGGCTGCCTGAAGGATAGCGCGTTCCGGCGGAAGGTGCACCACTGGCGCCGAGCTCGGCAGCGAGCTGCTGCAGCGCTGCGATGCGGTTCTCGGTCGACGGGTGGGTGGAGAAGAGATTGTCGACGCCATGGCCCGACAACGGATTGATGATGAACATATGGGCGGTCGCGGGATTTCGCTCGGCCTCAAAGTTCGGCACCTGGTGCGCCGCATTCTCGATCTTCATCAGCGCGGACGCGAGCCACATCGGCTGGCCGACGATACGCGCGCCGAGATTGTCGGCGGCATATTCCCGGGTGCGGCTGATCGCCGTCTGCACCAGCATAGCGCCCAGCGGCCCCAGGATCATCAGCGCGATCGAACCGACGATGCCCGGACCGCTGTTGCTGTTACGGTGGCCGCCGAAGAACATGCCGAATTGCGCCAGCATCGAGATCGCGCCGGCGATGGTGGCGGTGATCGTCATCAACAGCGTGTCGTGGTTCTTGATATGCGCGAGCTCATGCGCAATCACGCCGGCGAGCTCCTCGCGGCTGAGCTGCTGCATGATGCCGGCGGTGACGGCGACCGCGGCATTCTGCGGATTGCGGCCGGTGGCAAACGCGTTGGGCTGCGCCTCGTCCATCACGAACACGCGCGGCATCGGCAGGCCGGCGCGGCGCGCGAGCTCGGCGACGAGGCCAACGAGTTCGGGCGCGGTGCGCGCATCGACCTCATGGGCGCCGTACATGCGGAGCACCATGCGGTCGGAATTCCAGTAGGTGAACAGGTTCGTGGCGGCCGCAACCACCAGCGCGATCATCGCGCCGCTGGCGCCGCCGATGAGATAGCCGATCCCCATGAACAGGGCGGTGAGGCCGGCCAGCAGAAGGGCTGTCTTGAAATAATTCATCGCCGTTTCCCCTGCGTCGTTGCGGAAAAACCACTGTTGCAGGCGCAGTTTAGGTAAGGATTTGCCTATGGGCAGCGCAAGTGGCGAAAGGTGCGTCGGGGCGACGCGGGCGAAAATACGCTGGCTCCCTCCCACGTCGTCCCGGCGAAAGCCGGGACTCAAAACCACCGGACTTTGTGATGTGCTCCGCTGCAACCACTTGCTCGCGCCACAACAGTTTCCTGTGGTTATGGGTCCCGGGTCCCGGCTACGCCGAGGCTTCGCCGCGGCGCGCAAGCCCGGGACGACGGCGGAGTGAGGGATAGCTTGGGCGTAAAGCTTCACGTAAGATCATTACTATCTTTCGTAAGCCCATTCCCTACCGGCGAGTTCTGATGTTCAAGACCCGATTTGCGATCGCGGCCGTCACGATGATTGCGGCGTTTTCGTCTGCGGCCTCCGCGCAGCAATTGTTGCCGGCACCCACACGTCAGGCACCGGCGGCCGCGCGGCCTGCGACGGTGTCCTCGTCGCGCGCGGCGGCCTGCCATAATGGCCAAAGCTTCGAGCGCTTCCTCGCCGATCTCAAGCAGCGCGCGGTGTCCGACGGCGTGTCGCAGCAGGCGATCGCGGAAGCCTCGCCGTACCTCGTCTACAACCAGGGCATCGTCAACCGCGACCGCGG
This sequence comes from Bradyrhizobium sp. Arg237L, assembly GCF_029990105.1. NCBI lineage: Bacteria > Pseudomonadati > Pseudomonadota > Alphaproteobacteria > Hyphomicrobiales > Nitrobacteraceae > Bradyrhizobium > Bradyrhizobium sp. Arg237L. The sequence continues at coordinate 3,120 of NZ_JAQMIL010000098.1, forward strand.
GCAGCGCGTGTTCGGACAGATCTTCACCGAGTTCGCAGGGAGAATGGCCGCGCCCTACCGGATGCAGCAGGGGCAGCAGCACATCAAGACCTATGCGGCGGCGTTCGCACGCGCGGAGAAGGAATACGGCGTGCCGCCGGCGGTGATCGCGGCGTTCTGGGGACTGGAGAGCGACTTCGGCGCCAACATGGGCAACCTTCCAACGCTGCCTTCGCTGGTGTCGCTTGCCTATGATTGCCGGCGCTCGGAGATGTTCCAGAACGAGACCATCGCGGCCTTGAAGATCATCGACCGCGGTGACCTTTCGGCCGATGAGATGGTCGGCTCCTGGGCCGGCGAGCTCGGGCAGACGCAATTCCTGCCAATGCACTATTTCAACTATGCCGTCGACTATGACGGCGATGGCCATCGCAATCTCTTGCGCAGCGGGCCCGACGTGATCGGCTCGACTGCGAACTATATCGCCAACGGATTGAAGTGGCGGCGCGGGGAGCCGTGGCTGCAGGAAGTGCGCGTGACCGCATCCAGCTTTCCGTGGGATCAGGCCGATCTCACGACAAAACTGCCGCGCTCGAAATGGGCGCAGCTCGGCGTGACCTATCCGGATGGACGTCCACTAGCGAATGACGACATGCCGGCGTCGCTGCTGTTGCCGATGGGACGGATGGGGCCGGCGTTCCTGGCCTATGCGAATTTCGCCGCCTACACCGAATGGAACAATTCGCTGATCTATTCGACCACCGCCGGGTATCTGGCGAGCCGCATCGCCGGCGCGCCGCCGATGCTGCGGCCTTCGGCACCGGTGGCGCAATTGCCGTTCAACGAGATCAAGGAATTGCAGCAGCACCTGGTGCGCGCCGGCTTCAATGTCGGCAAGGTCGACGGCGTGCTCGGACAGGCGAGCCGCAGCGCGGTGAAGGCGATGCAGATCAAATATGGATTTCCGGCAGATTCCTGGCCATCAGCGGAACTGCTGGCGCGGATGCGCGGGCGCGCCCAGCCGACGGAAGCGGCAATGCCGGCCGTTCGTTAGACCCGCTTCGGGAAATGACGCCGCTGTGACAGGCTTCTTCAAGAGGTCGTTTTGCTGCACTCATCGTTATTTAGAACAAATCCTACTATGTTCGCCTGCATGTGCCGCTTTTGACGCCAGTCAAGCGACCGAACACCGCGCGTTGCTAGTCTGCACGAGAAGAATGGCTGGGGCATTGCGCCCATCGCCGCGATGCACAAATGTTGCGTATCGTTCATTTCCGGAAAGCCTCCCATGAGCCAATCCTCCAAACTGTTCGAGCCCCTCAAGCTTAGTCCGCTGACGCTGCCCAACCGGGCGGCGATGGCACCGTTGACGCGCAACCGCGCGGTGCCGCCCGGCATGGTGCCGAGCCCGCTCGCGGTCGACTATTACGCGCAGCGCGCCTCCGCCGGCCTCCTGATCACCGAGGCGAGCCAGGTCTCGCAGCAGGGCCAGGGCTACCAGGACACGCCCGGCATCTATTCGAAGGAACAGATTGCGGGATGGCGCAAGGTTACCGACGCCGTGCATGCGCGCGGCGGACGCATCTTCATCCAGCTCTGGCATGTCGGCCGCATCTCCCACAGCTTGCTGCAGCCGAACGGCGGCGCGCCGGTTGCGCCATCCGCGATCCGCGCCAAGACCAAGACCTTCGTGGGCGGCAGCTTTACCGATGTGTCCGAACCGCGGGCGCTCGAGTTTTCCGAAATACCTGGCATCATCGAAGACTTCCGGCGCGGCGCGGCGAACGCGATCGAAGCGGGATTCGACGGCGTCGAGATCCACGGCGCCAACGGCTATCTGCTCGACCAGTTCGCCAAGGATGGCACCAACAAGCGCACCGATGCCTATGGCGGATCGATCGAGAATCGCGCGCGGCTGATGCTGGAAGTCTCCAAGGCGGTGGCCGCGGAAGTCGGCGCCGAGCGCACCGGCATCCGCATCTCGCCGGTGACGCCAGCCAACGACGTCTCCGACTCCAACCCGCAGCCGCTGTTCGATTACATCGTCGATGGGCTCAATGCGCTGAAGCTGGTCTATATCCACGTCATCGAAGGCGCGACCGGCGGGCCGCGCGATGTCGCGCCGTTCGACTATGCGTCATTACGCAAGCGCTTCAAGCAGGCGTATATGGCCAACAACGGCTATGACTTCGCGCTGGCGAACAAGGTGCTGGAATCCGGCGCCGCCGACCTGATCGCGTTCGGCAAGCTGTTCATCTCCAACCCCGACCTGGTCGAGCGTCTGAAGCAGGGCGCCGTGCTGAACGAATGGGACAAGAACACGTTCTACGGCGGCGGCGCGAAGGGTTATACGGACTATCCAACGCTGGAGGCGGTGGAGGCGGCGGAGTAGCCGCGAATACCGCCGCCATTGCGAGCGAAGCGAAGCAATCCATGCTTCCACGCGTGCGGAGAGATGGATTGCTTCGCTTCGCTCGCAATGACGAGTGGAAAGGACGACGTCTTTCTCCCACTGTCATTCCGGGGCAGCCCGCAGGGCTGAGCCCGGAATCTATTCCACCACGTGCTTTGCTGTCCGATGGATTCCGGGCTCGCGCTTCGCGCGCCCCGGAATGACGAAGGCCGGGATTGCTCCCGGCCTTTTGTTTTTCTCCGTCATGCCCGGGCTTGTCCCGGGCATCCACGTCTTTCCACACGCGCGGCAACGCGTGGATGGCCGGGACGAGCCCGGCCATGACGGCGTTGCGAGAGGTTACTTCGCTTCCGCACGCTTCGGCGGGGTGGCGGGCCACGACTTGATCAGGGTGTCGTAGTCGACTGTCTCGCCCTTCGGCTTCTCGTTGGCGAGCTTGCGCTGGGGCGCGATGGTGCCGTCCTTCTCGGCCTTGGCGAACCAGTATTCCGCCTTCTCCTTCTTGTTCAGCTTCGGACCGCAGGCGCCTTGCACGCCTGATTTCTCGAGCCGCTCCATCACCGAGTCCTGGGCCGCGGCGAGCGCGTCCATCGCCTGTTGCGGCGTCTTCGCACCCGACGATGCATCGCCGATGTTCTGCCACCAGAGCTGGGCGAGCTTCGGATAATCAGGCACGTTGTTGCCGGTCGGGGTCCACTGCACGCGCGCGGGCGAGCGGTAGAACTCGATCAGGCCGCCGAGCTTCGGCGCGCGCTCGGTGAACGACTTGTCCCAGATATCGGACTCGCGGATGAAGGTGAGACCGACATGGCTCTTCTTCAACGACACCGTCTTGGAGACGATGAACTGCAGATAGAGCCAGGCTGCCTTCCGGCGATCCGCCGGCGTCGACTTCAGAAGCGTGAGCGAGCCGGCGTCCTGATAGCCGAGCTTCATGCCTTCCCGCCAGTAGGAGCCGTGCGGCGACGGAGCCATGCGCCATTTCGGCGTGCCGTCTGCGTTCATGACGGGAATGCCGGGCTTCACCATGTCGGCAGTGAACGCGGTGTACCAGAAGATCTGCTGGGCGATGTTGCCCTGCGCCGGCACCGGGCCCGATTCAGAGAAGGTCATGCCCTGCGCCTGCGGCGGGGCATACTTCTTCAGCCACTCCAGATATTTGGTGATCGAGTAGACCGCGGCCGGACCATTGGTGTCGCCGCCGCGCTCGACTGACGAACCCACGGGACGGCAGCCTTCCATGCGGATGCCCCACTCGTCGACCGGCAGACCGTTCGGAATGCCCCTGTCGCCATTGCCCGCCATCGACAGCCAGGCGTCGGTGAAGCGCCAGCCGAGCGAGGGGTCCTTCTTGCCATAGTCCATATGGCCGTAGACCTTGACGCCGTTGATTTCCTTGATGTCGTTGGTGAAGAACTCGGCGATATCTTCATACGCCGACCAGTTCACGGGCACGCCGAGCTCGTAGCCATACTTGGCCTTGAACTTGGCCTTGTAGTCGGGGTTGGTGAACCAGTCGTAGCGGAACCAGTAGACGTTGGCGAACTGCTGGTCTGGCAACTGATAAAGCTTGCCGTCCGGCGCTGTCGTGAACGACTTGCCGATGAAGTCGTTGACCTCGAGATAGGGATCGGTGACGTCCTTGCCCTCGCCGGTCATGTAGTCCGACAGCACGATGGTCTGGCCGTAGCGGAAATGCGTGCCGATCAGGTCGCTATCGTTGATCCAGCCGTCATAGACGTTCTTGCCGGACTGCATCTGGGTCTGCAGCTTCTCGACGACGTCGCCTTCCTGGATGGTGTCGTGCTTGAGCTTGATGCCGGTGATTTCGCTGAATGCCTTGGCGAGGGTCTTCGCCTCATATTCATGCGTCGTGATGGTTTCCGACACGACGTTGATTTCCATGCCCTTGAAGGGCTCGGCCGCCTTCGCGAACCATTGCAGCTCCTTCATCTGGTCTTCCTTCGACAGGGTCGAAGGCTGGAATTCGCTGTCGATCCATTTCTGGTTGACGGCGTCGTCGGCGCGCGCCGGCGCGCTGACAGTGGCGGCGGCCGCGATCAGCGCGGCGGCGCTGGTCATCGTAAGCAGACGGCCCCTGGTGGTTCCTCTCAAATGTCGCATGGCGTTTCCTCCTGATATAGCGACAAAACAATTCAGGTCCGGGTTGGCCCCGGATCTGCTCTTCTTCACTTCCTCAGACGGTGCGGAAAATCACAACGGCCGTGGCAAGCGAAATCAGTGTGGCGAGCCACAGGCTCGAAAGCTCGACGCCCTCCTCCCCGATGGGCAGCGTGGTGATGGAGTCGGTGCCGACGACGCCGATCCAGACGAGATGGATGACGGCGGCAAGCACCAGCGAGATGAAGAGACGATCGCCGCGCGTGGTCGGAATCCTGAGCACGCCGACCCGCTCGGCTTCGGGATAGGCGACCGCGAGCCAGGTCATCACCGCCAGCGTCATGCCGAGCAGCGCAAAGAAGATCGCCGTCGGCAGCGTCCAGGCCATCCATGCGATGCTTTCCATGGGGCGCCTCCTACACGCGACCGAGCGCGAAGCCGCGCGCGATATAGTTGCGGACGAACCAGATTACGAGCGCGCCCGGGATGATCGTGAGCGCGCCGGCCGCGGCGAGCAGGCCCCAATCCATGCCGGCCGCGGAGACCGTGCGCGTCATCACCGCGGAGATCGGCTTGGCATCCACCGAGGTCAGCGTGCGCGCGAGCAACAGCTCGACCCAGGAGAACATGAAGCAGAAGAAGGCGGCCACCCCGATGCCGCTCGCGATCAGCGGCACCAGGATCTTGATGAAGAAGCGCGGGAAGGAATAGCCGTCGAGGAACGCAGTCTCGTCGATCTCGCGCGGCACGCTGGAGACGAAGCCTTCGAGGATCCAGACCGCGAGCGGAACGTTGAAGATGCAATGCGCCAGCGCCACCGCCCAGGGCGTATCGAACAGGCCGATCGCGGAATAGAGGTTGAAGAACGGCAGCGCATAGACCGCGGCCGGCGCCATGCGGTTGGAAAGCAGCCAGAAGAACAAATGCTTGTCGCCGAGGAAGCGGTAGCGCGAGAAGCCGTAAGCCGCCGGCAGCGCCACCGAGATCGAGATCACGGTGTTGATGACGACATATTTCAGCGAGTTGATATAGCCGGAATACCAGCTCTCGTCGGTGAAGATCCGCTTGTAGTTCTCGATCGTCGGCTGGTGCGGCCACAGCGTCATGGTCGAGACGATCTCGCTGTTGGTCTTGAAGCTCATGTTGATGAGCCAGTAGATCGGCAACAACAGGAAGATCAGGAACAGCGAGATGATGAGGCGGCGCCCGGGAATCGTGCCCATCACACAGCTCCCTCTTTTTGCGGGCGCTCGGCGCCGGCATTGGTCATGACGGTGTAGAACACCCAGCAGACGATCAGGATGATGAGGTTGTAGACCAGCGACAGCGCCGCGGCCTTGCCGAGATCGAACTGGCCGAGCGCGATCTTGACGAGCTCGATCGAGATGAAGGTGGTCGAATTGCCGGGCCCGCCGCCGGTGACGACGAACGGCTCGGTGTAGATCATGAAACTGTCCATGAAGCGCAAGAGCACCGCGATCAGGAGCACGCGGTTCATCTTCGGCAACTGAATCGCGCGGAACACCGCCCAGCGCGAGGCGCCGTCGATCTGCGCCGCCTGATAGTACGCATCAGGAATTGACTTCAGGCCGGCATAGCAGAGCAGCGCCACCAGGCTGGTCCAGTGCCAGACGTCCATCACGATCACGGTCGCCCAGGCGTCGAGTTCGTTGGAGACGTAGTTGTAAGGGATACCCAGGCTGTTGAGGGTGTAGCCGAGCAGGCCGATATCTGGACGGCCGAAGATCTGCCAGATGGTGCCGACCACGTTAAACGGGATCAACAGCGGCAGCGCCAGGATCACGAGGCAGACGGCGACGGTCCAGCCCTCGCGCGGCATCGACAACGCGACGACGATACCGAGCGGTATCTCGATCGCGAGGATGATCGCGGAGAAGATCAGGTTGCGCCAGAGCGAGGCAAAGAAGCGTTCGCCGAGGTCAGTCGTGGGATCGAGCAATTCCTTGAACCAGCCGACGCCGTTCCAGAAGAACTGGTTGTTGCCGAAGGTGTCCTGCATCGAATAGTTCACCACCGTCATCAGCGGCAGCACCGCCGAGAACGCCACCACCAAAAACACCGGCAGCACCAGGAACCAGGCTTTCTGATTGACCGTCTTGTCCATCAGGCGACCCCCTCGACCAGGCGGCTGTCGGCATAGACGTGCACATGCGCGGGATCGAACACGAGCCCGGCCATGTTGTCGGGCACCGAAAATCCCGGCGGCACGCGTGCGGCGAATTTGGAATCGCCGACGCGCACCCGCGCAAAGCGGATGCGGCCGAGATCGTCGATCCGCTCGATCGTCGCCGCCAGCAGGCCGGAGGCGGGCGGCGCGACGTCGACGAATTCCGGCCGCACCCCGATCTCAATCTTCGCGCCCGCGGGCAGCACGCCGTAATTGCGATGCAGGCCGATGGTGTGGCCATCGATCCGCGCCTCGCGCCCATCGACATGCGCCGGCACGATGTTCATGCCGGGCGAGCCGATGAAATAGCCGACAAAGGTGTGCGCGGGCTTATCAAATAGTTCAGCCGGTGTGCCGCTCTGCACCACGCGCCCGTCATGCATGACGACGACGGTATCGGCAAAAGTCAGCGCCTCCGTCTGGTCGTGGGTGACATAGATCATCGTCAGATCAAGCTCGCGGTGCAGCGCCTTCAATTTCGAACGGAGCTGCCATTTCAATTCGGGATCGATGACGGTCAGCGGCTCGTCGAACAGGATCGCGGCGACATCGGATCGCACCAAGCCGCGGCCGAGCGAGATCTTCTGCTTGGCATCGGCGGTGAGCCGCGTCGCCTTGCGGTTGAGGTAGGGCGCAAGATCGAGCAGCTCGGCGATCCGCTTCACGCGCGCTGATATCTCCGCCTTCGGCACGCCGCGGTTCTTGAGCGGAAAGGCCAGATTCTCGCCGACCGTCATGGTGTCGTAGATGACCGGAAACTGGAACACCTGCGCGATGTTGCGCTTCTGCGTCGACAGCGGCGTGATGTCCTTGCCGTCGAACAGGATCTTTCCGCGCGACGGCGTCACGATGCCCGAGATCAGATTGAGCAGCGTGGTCTTGCCGCAGCCGGAGGGGCCGAGCAGCGCATAGGCGCCGCCCTGCCGCCACGTCATCGTCACCGGCTTCAAGGCGAAGGATGCCGGCGGCGCGTTATCGCCGCTGTAGGAGTGGGCGAGATCGACGAGGTCAATGCGGGACATGCGCCATCTCCCTCAATTCCGGCCGGGCGCGGCGACCAGGCGGTCGGCCAGGTCGAACACGAAGACGTTGTCGGGATCGAGCGCGACGTTGAGCGCCTTCCCGGGTTCATACTCATGCACGCCGTGCAGCACCGCGACCCAATTGGCGGAATCGCGCTGCAGGTGGATGAAGCTTTCCGAGCCGGTGATTTCGGTCACGCTGACGGTCGCCGGAAACACGTGACGGCCGGCGGCGCCTTTCGCGACTTCGAGCTGATGCGCGCGGAAGCCGACGCGATAAGCGCCATCGGCAAGGTTCGCGTAGAGGCCTGTCGCGGGCGCGCGCGTGCCGCCGGCATAATGCACGGTGCCGTGCCTCTTCTCGATATTGACGATGTTGAGCGGCGGATCGGAATAGACCTGGGCGACGCGCAGCGTCTCGGGTTGCCGATACACCCGCGAGCTGGCGCCCGCCTGCAGCACGCGTCCTTGCCACATGCAGATGGTGTCGCCGCCGAGCAGCAGCGCTTCCGACGGCTCCGTGGTCGCGTAGACGAAGATCGCACCCGACGCCTCGAAGATGCGCGGCAGTTCAGTGCGCAGCTCTTCGCGCAGCTTGTAGTCGAGATTGGCGAGCGGCTCATCGAGCAGCACGAGGTCGGCGCCCTTGACCAGCGCGCGGGCAATCGCGGTGCGCTGCTGCTGACCACCGGAGAGCTGCAGCGGCGTGCGCTTCAGAAAGGGCTCAAGCCGCAACAGCTTTGCGGCATCCGCCACGCGCTTGTCGATCTCCTCGCGCGGCCGTCCCTGCACACGCAAGGGCGAGGCGATGTTCTCATAGACCGAGAGCGAGGGATAGTTGATGAACTGCTGGTAGACCATCGCGACCGAGCGCTGGCGCACATCGATGCCGGTGACGTCCGCACCGTCGACCAGCACGCGGCCGCTCGTCGGCTTGTCGAGGCCGGCGAGCAACCGCATGATCGAGGTCTTGCCTGATAGCGTCGGCCCGAGCAGCACGCTCAGCGTGCCGCGCTCGAGCGTCAGCGCGACATCGTGGATGGCCGGGATGCCGTCCACGGTGCGCGTGACGTGGTCGAGCGTGACGCTCATGGCCGTCCTCCCGCCTCGCGTAGCGGACGTTCGCCGGACAGTCCATGAGCGGCGATCCATTCGTCGAGCGCCGATATCTCGGCGGCCGACATCCTCAAACCCAGTTTGGAGCGGCGCCAGACGATGTCTTCGGCGGTCAACGCCCATTCGTTCGCCATCAGGTACCTGACTTCGCTTTCCGTCAAGGTGGCGCCGAAGGACTTTCCGAGATCGCCGATCGATTTCGCGCTGCCGAGTACTTTTGTCGCACGCGTGCCGTAGGCGTGTGCGAGCCGGCTCGCATGCGGCGCCGACAGGAACGGATAGTCGCGCACGAGTTCCGCAGCGAGCGCATCGACCGCGGAGACATCCATGTCGCCGCCGGGCAGCGGCGACTTGCCGGTCCAGCCCTCGCGGGCTTTCGCGCTGCGCAAATAGGGCGCAAGGCGCTCAAGCGCTTCTTCCGCCAATCGCCGATAGGTCGTGATCTTGCCGCCATAGATCGAGAGCAGCGGCACGCCGCCGGGCGTGTCGAGCTCGAACACGTAGTCGCGCGTGGCGGCCTTCGCCTCGCTCGCGCCGTCATCATAGAGCGGGCGCACACCGGAATAGGTCCAGACCACATCCTCCCGCTTCACCGGCTTTGCGAGATACTCGCTGACGGAAGCGCAGAGATAACTGATCTCCTCCTCCGTCGCCTTCACCTTGGCGGGGTCGCCGTCATAGTCACGGTCAGTGGTGCCGATCAGCGAAAAGTCCTTCTGATAGGGAATCACGAAGACGATGCGGCCATCGGCGTTCTGGAAGATGTAAGCGCGGTCGTGGTCGTAGAGTTTTCTCACCACGATATGCGAGCCTTGCACGAGCCGCACTTTTGCGCGCGCGTTGACGCCGGCGCTCGAAGTCAGCACCTCTTCGACCCATGGACCGCCGGCATTGACCAGCGCACGCGCACGCACCGTCCGCCGCGCGCCGCTGCCTTCGTCCTCGACCGTGACATTCCAGAGACCGTCAGCCTGCCTGATCTCGACGGCGCGGGTGCGCGTGCAGATCTCGGCGCCGCGATCGGCGGCATCGCGCGCGGTCAGCACGACCAGCCGCGCGTCGTCGACGAAGCAATCGGAATACTCGAACCCTTTGATGTAGCGATTCTTGATCAGGGGCTTGCCGACCTCGTCGCGGGTGAGGTCCACCGAGCGGGTCGGCGGCAGCAGGTGCCGGCCACCGATGTGATCATAAAGGAACAGCCCGAGCCGGAGCAGCCAGGCCGGGCGCAGGCCGGCATGGTGCGGCAAAACGAAACGCAGGGGGCGGATGATATGGGGCGCGATCTGCCAGAGGATCTCGCGCTCGATCAGGGCCTCACGGACCAGGCGGAACTCGTAATATTCGAGATAGCGCAGCCCGCCATGCACGAGCTTGGTCGACCAGGACGACGTCCCGCTCGCCAAATCATTCATTTCACAAAGGAAAACGGAATTACCCCGCCCCGCCGCATCGCGCGCGATGCCGCAGCCGTTGATGCCGCCCCCAATGATTGCGAGGTCGAAAATCCGATCCAACAGACGCTTCCCCGGCCGCTCGCGTTCGCTTTCGGCGATTTCGCTTTCGGATTCGATTAGATCACAACGAAAAACGAAAGCAAACCGAAAATGGGGAACCGGGGTCTACGACTTGGGGATGAGGGAACTCCCCAGGTGGCAGCGCGGGTGTCATCCTTCGAGACGTGGAGAAGAGGCCGCTCCTCTCGATGAGAGGGACAAAAGCAGCCCCACCGTCACCGCTAGATGCGATAACCATAAGGCGATGATCGTGGAGAGCAGCACACCAGAACTTCTCAGCCCGAGGAGGTTCGTAGCCGCCTCGTGGCAAGAGCTAAATCGGCGTGCATCCCTTTTCGGCGGCACGGTTCATCAATCCGCGTCGGCCTCCGTAGCAAGAGCACTTTGCGCATCGAGGCGACGACAAGCGGTTGACCGCTTCCGAGGTTACTATGTCGCCTCACTCCCTCGCCGGTGCCGCCGAAGCGAAGCGATCGAGGAAGGTAGGTAGCCTTTTGGATAAAGCTCAATCCGCGGCGCTCTATGTCGCCGGCGCTTCTGTACCACGAACTGATTGATATCTCGCTCTCGCGAGAGAAGAAACTGAAGAAAACTTATGTCTCTAACACGGCAAGTCTGATAGATGCTCAGCAATACCAAGTGCTCGGCAAGTCCGGCCTCTTTAATGCTTCGCCCGACATCCTCCCGGTAATCGCTGATGCGCTTGATAGCGTTCTCGGCAAGATTGTTGTTCCAGGATACGCCGTCGTATTGCAGAAACATGAATAAGCGCTCGCGATTGCGACATAGACGCTCCTGCAAAGCTTTGGAAGCATCAGATTCGCAATTGGGCTCCGTGAGCGCATCGAAGAATTCCGTCACGTCTTTAGCGTGTTTTTTCAAGTACCGATGCTTGAGGCCATGCGCATCGACCGTGACGACGATCGAGCGCAGCAGGGCGCCAAATGGCGCTGTAATAGACTGAAGCTCCTGATCGAACGGATTGTCGAGAATTACTCGATTCATGTCGCGCATAAGGTGGATAAGGCAACGCTGCTGCAGACAAGGGAGCCCGTCGTAGGCCGAGTAAAAATCGGAGACCAGCACGCCTTTGAAGTCCTTGAGCATCTTTCGCAGGAAATCGCCTTCGCGTGAACGTCGGAAAATGTAGACGGTCGCGGATTCGCTCGCAAACACCCAGACGTACCCGCGGCCATCCTTCAAGTTCACCTCGGTTTCGTCGACATGTAGCACCGGCCCTGCAATCAGCTGCGCCAGCAGCTTATTGTAAGTCGGTCGGTATCGACGAGCGAGCAGATGCCGGAAAGTTAAGAATTCCCACCAGTTCACCCGGATGCCGAAAGTTTCGTAGAACAGCGCAGCTAGAGATTTGACCCCGAGGCGATGCGTGATGTGCTGGTAGGCGAACCAGCTCATAAAGCGATGAAAGTGTCGCGCGACCCGCTCGTATCGTTCGGGTATGAAGTCTCGTTCACACCCCCCGCAATGATAGGCCACAGCCCTAAATTCTATCACCTTCCGGCGGATCGCTCCCGGCGTGATGACGAGATCGAAGGCACGCTTTCGCCTCGTTTGCAATTCCTTCGGTCGCCGCTTCGGCGCGAGAGGCAAGATGTCTTTACTCTTACAGTAGGGGCAGCACGTCGCCCCAATTTCAACCCGGTGTGTCGCCCGCAAATCGCGGTTTTGCCAATGTCGGCGCCGCGTCTTTCGAATCCGCCTTCGCTGTGTTCGGACAAACACATGTCGTCGCTGGTAGTCAAAATAAGCACACTTATTCACGAACTCGAAATCAGCATGCGCGTACTTTGACCATGTCGCGCTTCGGGACAGCTTGTCGAGTTGTGCCACGGGCGCCACGCGCGGCATTGCACCAGGATCGCTTATGGCGCCGTCAACCAGCGCCTCAGCCAGAAAATCGCAGACTCTGCGCAAAGCGTCACAGTCCTCGAGATTGTACTGAATTAGCTTGGCTTTCCACGATGCGTCGCCGGTCTTCTCCCAGCTCTTGCGCCAAATGAAACTCTCGATGCCCGAAGCGCCCGGCTCGGTCCAACGGCAGCCAAGGCAGCCCGCCACCTCCTTAAGGCCATTCGAGTAAGTGGGAAAATAGAAATGGGGATAGATGATGGTGAGCACGTTCGTCAGCGCCGCCAAAACAGCATCAATGCGCCTCTTACGGTGGGATTGGCGCCGCATGCGCCCGATGAAACTCCGCTCGTAGTTGCCGTAACAATAGAGTTGCGGAACGTCATACCGCCCAACGATATCGAGAAACTTGCCAAATATTTCTGCTTCGCCTTTGGCGTCATCGGACCATAACGAGTAGCGCTCGATGCGCTCGCCATCGTGAACGACGAGCCCAATCAGATAAATGAATCCCTCCTCGGGATAGCCCTCCATATCAACATAGATCCGCACCTGGGCGGCTGGAAGTTTTGGTGTGCCGAGCACATAAATCGTTTGATCGCGAATGGCTAACGCATGCAACGCGTGGTCGCGTAGCTTGAGCGGGACATCGGCGCGCTTGCCGCGTCGTCGGGGCCGAAAAGTATGCGCGAGCTGAGTGAGCGTGAGCACACCTTTGCGGCCATATCGCTTGATCGTTTTTTCGCCAACCCCCCGTAACAGGCTAAGATTATCGTCACGGATGGCCTGGTCGCGGCAACGGTCGCGAAACTCGCAGATGCGGCAATGGTCGTTTAAGAGCAGTTTCGGCGGGGCTTCGGCGCGTTGTAAGCGCTCAGCATCTCGGAGGCGGTTTTCCGCAGCCGTCAGGGTCGCCCCGAAACGAATGGCCGTCCTCGCGCTGTCGCGCCCGAGATAGACGCGCCCGCCTGCGGGAAGCATTCCCTGAACCCGTGCCAGAAGAACCGCCCGGGCAGCAAGTTCTTGGCGATCGGAGGCGTGAAATCGTCGTGACGCACAAAATGCCACCGGTTCATATCTGAAGTCTCCAAGCGCTGAGTGGCCATCCGTCTTGCGAAGGGCATCGAAGGAAACCGCATAGCGATCATCATCCAGATGAGCGCCAAGGATAAACGGAATTCCCTTGCGGAGATTGCCCACGGACAAGCGGAGGTCTACCGCTATCTCGGGTTCGAGATATTCGCGTTGGATCTTTTCAATTGCCCCGCGTTGCACGTTGGCGCGTTGCTCGATCAGCAACTTCTCGTAACCGCATTGGGTCCCTGCCTCGCCGTGCAGTTGGAAGTACGCTTTCAACCGGCAATGGTGTAGCGCCTTGATGACATCGTCGGTGATCCTGCAGACCATTGTGTACCCCCTCACCGCCTCGGGGACGTTTGTCCATCTCTCGCATGATTCCAAATACCAAAGAATTCTATCAGCCCAGCGAGTGTTCGCGAACCGCGGGTTCAAGATGGATTTCAGATATTACAGTTAGGCGCGCCGAGACTTATGTTTTGGCTGGAAAGGAACCCCGGCCATGACCACCCACGTGCTGCAGTTCGTCGAGCTCTCGGACTCGGAGCGCAAGGCGGCCAAGCCTCTCGACAAGCTTGGCAAGGGCGATCATGTCGAGGTCAACGTCCGCCACAAGTCCGGCCAGGACCAGGTTGTCAGATTGCCTCCCAGCGCTGCAGCCCTGCTCGAGACTGCGCTTGATCATCTTCTTCAAGGGGAGCGTATCGCGATCCTCGCCGAGGACCAGGAACTCAGTCCGAATGACGCAGCCGACGTTCTGGGGATATCGCGGCCACTGGTCGTGCATCACATGGACGCAGGGAACCTTCCGTTCCGATATGTTGGTAAGCACCGCCGCACGAAGCTTAAGGATGTGTTGTCGCTGAAGGCGAGGACTGACGCACAACGATCGGCAATGGAGGCACTCGCCGACGACGCCGAGGACCTCAGGCGGCGCTATGGCGTTTGAGCCATCGATTGCCGTCTTCGATTCCTGCATCCTTTATCCGTTTCACCTGAGAAATATCGTCGAAGCGGGCATGTGGTTCGGCAGCGGGGACCTCATCCTTCGAGACGCCGCTTCGCGGCTCCTCAGGATGAGGGCGGACAGCCGTGCCAGGGCCGTCATTGCGAGGAGCGATAGCGACGAAGCAATCCATGCCGCAGCAAGTGGCGGGATGGATTGCTTCGTCGCGCTCGCAATGACCGGGGGAGAGACGGCGCACTCACATCTATCCCCTCACCTGAGGAGGCCGCGAAGCGGCCGTCTCGAAGGGCGAGGCCACTGGCGGTGCTAGACGCTTCGCAGCGTCACCGGGGCGGGCTCGGGTGTGGCGTCGTCGATGTCGGCGGCGGGCTTGTCCATTGCCACGACCACCTCGATACCTCTGCTGTGGCAGATGTTCGCCAGTCCCGCCGGCAATGCGGTGTCGGTGATGAAGGTCTGGATCTGGCTGATATGGGCGATGCGGACCGGGGCGCTGCGGCGGAGTTTTGTTGAGTCCGCCACCAGCATCACGTTGCGGGCGTTGGCGATGATGGCCTGGGCGACCTGGACTTCGCGATAGTCGAAATCCAAAAGCGCGCCCTCCTCGTCGATCGCCGACGCGCCGATGATCGCGTAGTCGACCTTGAACTGGCCGATCAGTTGCGTCGCGGTCGAGCCGACCACGGCGCCGTCGGCGCGCCGCACGGTACCGCCCGCCACCACCACCTCGATGCGGGGATGGCGGTACAGCAGCATCGCGACATTGAGGTTGTTGGTAATGACGAGCAACCCCTCATGCGAGGTCAGCGCGCTTGCGACCTCCTCCGTGGTGGTGCCGATATTGATGAACAGCGAGCAGCCGTTCGGAATGCGCGCCGCGGCGGCCGCCCCGATCGCCTTCTTCTCTTCGGCAGCGACGAAGCGCCGCGCCTCGTAGGCAAGATTTTCCACGCCGGAAGCGATGATGGCGCCGCCATGGATGCGCGTCAGCGAACGCCGGTCGCAGAGATCATTGAGGTCCTTGCGAATGGTCTGCGCGGAGACTTCGAAACGTTTGGCAAGGTCCTCCACCATCACGCGGCCAAAGGCGCGCGCAAGGTTGAGGATCTCGGTCTGGCGATGGGTGAGGACAGGCACGGCGCCACCTTGGGTGTGGAACGCCCCATCGTGCGGCGGTTTGGCGCTGTGGTCAACGCGGGAGATCGTGGAATCTATGATGCCAGCTTCAGCTCGCCGTCGGCGAGGCGGCGTGCGGCGCGCTCGGCTTCGCGGGCGTTGCGGAAGAGTTGGCCTTCCAATCGGTTGAATTCAGGACTGGCCGCAAAGAAGCGATAGCCACGCTCATCGCGCACGACGATGCCGGCCGGATTGGAGCCGACTTCGATGATGTAGGTATCAGACATTTCCCAGTCCCAATTGAAGTGCGGGCCTATAACGTGATGGGAGCCTGATCGTTCCGCGCTTTCATCACTGCTGCGTCCCGCGAAAAGCGATGGCCAGCGCGGCGAATTGTCCTGATATCGCCGCATTCCCGAACACCGAATCACCTGCTCTCACGAGGTGTGGGATACGAGCGGCTGATAACAACTGTGTGTAAGCGAGGAGACGTCTCGGTTACGTCGCAAGCGTGGCGCCGTCGCGCCGGATCGGCTGCGGCTGGCCATGGTCGTCGATCGAAACGTAAGTAAAATTCCCGTCGGTCACCAGGATCGATTGACGTTCCTTGCGGCGCAGCACCCAGGCTTCGAGATGGACGGTGATCGAGGTGCGGCCAATGCGCACAAGGTTGGCGTGCACGGAGACGAGGTCGCCGACATAGACGGCTTTACGAAAATTCATCGCCTCGATCGCGACCGTCACCGTGCGCGATCGCGCGACCTTGGAAGCGAACACGCCGCCGCCAAGATCCATCTGGCTCAGCAGCCAGCCGCCGAAGATGTCGCCATTGGCGTTGGTATCCGCCGGCATCGCCAGCGTGCGGATGCAGAGATCGCCTTGCGGCTCGTTTTGCGCCATCGGAACGGTCGTGTCAGTCACTTGAAACTCTCCCAGCCGGCATCGGGCGCGAAGCGGCCGCCAAATTTCTGCTCGAGTGCTTGCAAGGTGGACACCACATTCTCGACACCGCGCGTGCGGGCGTAATTCAGCGGACCGCCACGGAACGGGGCATAGCCGGTGCCGAATATCATGGCGCCATCGACCACGTCGGCATTGTCGACGATCCCCTCGCGCAGGCAGGCAACGCAGACATTCGACATCGGCAGCACCAGACGGTCGATCATCTCCTGTGTCGGCTCGGCGGTCGATGTCACAGCGGACGTCTTGTCTGGCTTACCATCCTTCCACACGTAAAAGCCCTTGCCGGTCTTGCGGCCAAGCTCGCCCTTGGCGACCTTCTCGCGCAGCCAGGCCGGCGTCGGCGGCAAGAGGTCGCCGAATTTCGAGCGCAGCATGTCGCCGACGTCGAGGCAGATATCGAGGCCGACCTGGTCGGCAAGCTCGATCGGTCCCATCGGCATGCCGAACTTCTTCGCCGCGGCGTCGATCACTGATTTGTCGACCTTCTCGTCCAACAGCAACATCGCTTCCAGCATGTAGGGCGTCAGCGCGCGGTTGACGAGGAAGCCCGGCGAGCTCTTCACCGATAGCGGCAGGCGGTCGATGGCGCCGACGAAGGCGAGCGCCTTTTTCAACAGCTCGGCGTCGGTGCCGTCATGGCTGACGACCTCGACGAGCTGCAATCGCGAGACCGGATTGAAGAAGTGCAGGCCGAGCAGGCGCTCGGGCTTTTCCAGCGTCGCGCGCAGATCCTGCAGCGGGATGCTGGAGGTGTTGGTCGCAAGGATTGCGCCCGGCTTCATCTTCGGGTCGATGCCGGCATAGACCTTCTGCTTCAGCTCGAGCTTTTCCGGCACCGCCTCGATGATGAGGTCGGCGTTGCGCACGCCCTCGCCGTCCATATCCGGGATCAGCCGATCATGCGCATCGCGCACGTCCGTGCGCTTGCGGATGATCTTCCTGTAGAGATCGTCGGCGCGCTTGATCGCGCCCGCGATCGGCTCCGGCTTCATGTCCGACAGCGTAACGCGCAGATCCTGTCCTGCGCACCAGGCGGCGATATCGCCGCCCATCGCGCCGGCGCCGATGATGTGGACATGCGCGATCCTGTTGCCGCTGCCTGCGAGCTTCTTCATCTGCTCGCGCAGGAAGAAGACGCGGATCAGGTTCTGCGCGGTCGGCGTCACCATCAATTCGGCGAAGGAACGCTTTTCCGCATTCAGCATCGCCGACTTTTCGCTGCCGTATTTTTCCCAGAGATCGATCAGCGCGTAAGGCGCGGGATAGTGCGCCTGCGGCGCGGCCTTGGCGGCCTCGCTGCGCATGCGCGAAGCGAGAAAGCCGCGCACCGGGCCGAAGTTCAGGAGCGTGTTGACCGACCCGGGCCTGGCGCGCTTCAGGCGGCCGAACACCGCGTCCTTCACCGCGTTCCTGACATGGCGCTCCTGCGTCACCGCATCGACCAGGCCGAGCGATTTGGCCCGGCGCGCATCGATGGTCTTGCCCGTCAGCATCAGGCTCATCGCCTGCATCGGATTGACGAGCTGCGTGAAGCGCACGGTGCCACCTAAGCCGGGATGCAGGCCGAGCATCACCTCGGGAAAGCCGAAGCGCGCGCCATCAATGGCGATCCGCGACTGGCAGGCCAGCGCGACTTCGAGGCCGCCGCCGAAGCAGAAGCCGTGGATCACGGCGACCGTCGGCACGCGCAGCGCTTCGAGCCGGTCGATGACCGCATGCGCGCGGCCGATCTCGGCTTCGACCAAGCGCGCATCGCTGGCGCCGCGGAATTCATTGACATCGGCACCGGCGATGAAGCCGCTCTTCTTCGCCGAGCGGATGACGAGGCCGGTCGGACGCTGGCTTTCGAGCGAAGACAGCACCGCATCGAATTCCTCGAGCACCTCGGCGTTCAGCGTGTTGGCGCTGGCGCCTTCGCGGTCGAACAAGAGCCAGGCGATGCCGTCGCCATCACGCGTCAGCCTGAAATGCTTGTAGGGACCGGCTTCCGGCACGGGCCCGAGTTCGAGCACGCGGTCGGCGAGGACGTTCATGATCTGCGAATCCATGATCACACCGTCTCTATCAGCATGGCGCCGCCCTGCCCGCCGCCGATGCATTCGGTGGCGATGCCGCGCCGCGTGCCGAGCCGCTTCATGGCGTTGACGAGATGCAGCACGATGCGGTTGCCGCTGGTGCCGACGGGATGGCCGAGGCTGATGGCGCCGCCATCGATATTCAGCTTCGCTCGATCGATCTCGCCCGCCGCGCCCTCGAGGCCGAGAATTTCGCGGCAAAATTTTTCATCGTTCCAGGCCGCAAGACAGCCGAGCACCTGTGTCGCAAAGGCCTCGTTCAACTCCCAGGTCTCGACATCCTGCAGGGTCAGTTCGTTGCGCTTCAGCAGCGCGGTCGCTGACAGCACGGGGCCGAGCCCCATGATAGCAGGATCGAGCGCCGCCCACTGGCTGTCGAGGATGACGGCCTTCGGCTTCAGCCCGTGCTTTGCCACCGCCTCTTCGGACGCGAGGATCACCCAGGAGGCGCCGTCGGTGATCTGCGAGGAGTTGCCCGCGGTGACCTGTCCCCACGGCCGCTCGAATACCGGCTTCAGTTTTGCCAACGTCTCCGGCGTCGAGTCCGGGCGGACGCCGTCATCGTGATCGTAGAACTTGCCGTCGCGCGAGAACGACGTCTCGACTTCGCCCTTCAGCCAGCCTTCGCTCTGCGCTTTTGCCAGGCGGCGGTGGCTCTCGGCGGCATAGGCATCCGATTGCGCGCGGGTGATGCCGAAGAGATGGCCGACGACCTCGGCGGTCTGGCCCATGTTGAGCTCGGTGATGGGATCGGTGAGCCCGCGCTCCAGGCCGATGATCGGCTTAAAATAGCCGGGGCGAAGCTTGAAGAAGGCGGCGATCTTCGCGCCCATGCTCTTGGCGCCGGCAAGGCCAGCAAACCAACGCACGCCGGCGTTGGGCCAGACCAGCGGCGCATGGCTCAGCGCCTCGGCGCCGCCGGCGAGGATGAGATCGGCTGTGCCTTCGCGGATGTAGCGATAGCCGGTGTCGATCGACTGCATACCGGAGCCGCAATTAATCTGCACGGTAAAGGCGACCATCTTCTCGCCCATGCCGAGCCGCAGCGCCGCGACGCGCGCCGGGTTCATCTCGTCGGCAATGACATTGACGCAGCCGAGGACCACCTGGTCGAAGCTATCGGGCGCAAACGGCTGCCGCGCCAGCAGCGGCCGGCCGCATTGCACGGCGAGATCGACCGGCGTGAACGGTCCTGGACCGGAGCGCGCCTTCAGGAACGGCGTACGGCTGCCGTCGACGATAAAGACCGGTCGCGCCATCAGCTCGCAGCCCTCTGCTCTCCCAATTCCTGGAAGAACTGATGCACGTCGGCACCCTTCCTGTAAATCGGCGACAGCGCCTCGGGCGCGAAATCGTCGACCTCGATCACCGCGGCGACCGCCGCGCGGGCGGCGACTAGCTTATCGGCATCGGATTGCGTGATGACGCCCTTCTTCACCGCTTCATCCGGATCGCGCAGGCGCGCGGCGCGCATCTGCTTCGCGATATCCTCGGTCGCGGCGACCAGGCGGAAGGCCTTTTCCAGCCGCGCCACGCCGCCGTCGTCCTCGACGAAGGCGAGATCGGGGGTGACTCGATCGCGCGCGTCCGATGGCTCCAGCACAAGGGCGGCACACTGATGCACGACGCGGTCGGAGGGGCCGAGCACGCGGGCGCCGAACGGCTGGATCAAGAGCTTCAGGATTACAGCCACGAAACGGTTCGGCAGGTTGGCGAGGATCTCCGCAAAACGGTTCTCGATGGTCTTGAGGCCGCTCGCCATGCACCATTCGAGCGCGGCGAAATCTTCTTTCTGGCGGCCCTCGTCCTGCCAGCGCTTCAGCGCGGCGGAGAGCAGATAGAGCTCGGAGAGGATGTCGCCGAAACGGGCCGAGAGCATCTCCCTGCGCTTGGGCGCGCCGCCGAGCGTCAGCAGCGCCATGTCGGCGCAAATTGCGAAGGCTGAGGAATAGCGCGAGAGCTGGCGGTAGAATTTCGTGGCATCGCCCGCATCGGGCGCCGGCGCGAACAAGCCGAAGGTCCAACTCCGGCCCATGGCGCGGAACAGGGTCTTGAAGGTGTGGCCGATGTGCTTCCATAGCGCCTTGTCGAAGGCATCCAGGCCCTTGGCGCGGTCGGCCTCGCCGAGCGCGGTCATCTCCTCCAGCAGGTACGGATGAGCGCGGATCGCACCCTGGCCGAACACGATGAGATTGCGGGTGAGGATGTTGGCGCCTTCCACGGTGATGCCGACCGGCACCGCGCGATGCAGATTGCCGAGATAGTTCTGCGGGCCGTCGATCACGGCCTTGCCGCCATGGATGTCCATGGCGTCGTCGATTGCGATCCGCATCCGCTCGGTGGCGTGCAGTTTCATGATGCCGGAGATGACCGCGGGATGATGGCCGGCGTTCAGCGCGGCGCAGGTCAGCCGCCGCGCGGCGTCGAGCAAATAGGTGGTGCCGACGATCCGCGCCAGCGGCTCCTCGACGCCTTCGAATTTGGAGATCGAGATGCCGAACTGTTCGCGAATGCGGGCATAGGCGCCGGTGGTGCGCGCGGCATAGGCGGCGCCGGCAGCCGACAATGACGGCAGCGAGATGCCGCGGCCGGCGGCGAGCGCGGTCATCAGCATCTTCCAGCCCTGCCCAAGCCGCTCCTTGCCGCCGATGATGTAGTCGAGCGGGATGAAGACGTCGCGGCCCCGATTCGGGCCGTTCTGGAACACCTGCATCGCCGGCAGATGACGGTGGCCAATCTCGACGCCGGGCAGATGGGTCGGGATCAGCGCGACCGTGATGCCGAGCTCTTCCTGGTCGCCGACGAGATGATCGGGATCGTAGGCCTTGAAGGCGAGGCCGAGCAAGGTGGCGACCGGGCCGAGCGTGATGTAGCGCTTGTGCCAGTTGAGGCGCAGGCCGATCACTTCGTTGCCCTCGAAATTGCCCTTGCAGATGATGCCGGTGTCGACCATCGAGGCCGCATCCGACCCCGCTTCGGGGCTGGTGAGGCCGAAGCACGGAATGTCGCGGCCGGAGGCCAGACGCGGCAGCCATTTCTCCTGCTGCTCTTTGGTGCCGAAGCGCATCAGGAGCTCGCCGGGGCCGAGCGAGTTCGGCACCATCACGGTGACGGCCGCGGTCAGCGAGCGCGAGGAGAGTTGTCGCACCACCTCGGAATGCGCGTAGGGCGAGAAGCCGAGGCCGCCGAATTCCCTGGGGATGATCATGCCGAAGAATTTTTCGCGCTTGATGAAATCCCAGACCTCGCGCGGCAGGTCGCGCCATTCCCAGAAAATCTTCCATTCGTCGAGCATCCTGCAGAGCTCGTCGACGGGGCCGCTGAGGAAGGCTTTTTCCTCTTCTGTCAATTCGGCTTGCGGATAGGCGAGCAGCTTCGACCAATCGGGATTGCCGGAAAAGAGGTCGGCGTCCCACCAGACGTCGCCGGCTTCCAACGCTTCGCGCTCGGTATCCGACATGGTCGGCATCACGCCGCGGGCGAACCCAAAGATTGGCTTGGTGATGACATCGCGGCGGAAACTCATGGCAGTATCCTCAAGATCGGCGGCGCGTTCCGGCATATTTTAGCGGAAAGTGTCCGACAGAAGTGAACACTTCGCTGGCAAATTGGCGCGAATTGACGCGGTCGATCGGGATAACGGCGAGGATACAGCGCCAGTTCCGGACGAAGAAAATGCAGGGTGGGCAAAGCGTAGCGTGCCCACCATCAACACTCGGCTCGCGGTGGTGGGCACGCTGCGCTTTGCCCACCCTTGTATTAGCGCGTTGGATTAGAGTGGGATCGTTCCGTGAGGAATGGCCCAGCCCGGGTGGCCGCCCGAGCTGGGCTGCCGATCGATCGGATCGATGCCCACCGAAGCCTTGAGGCTGTCTAGTAGCAAGATCGCGGTCGGCGCTTCATCGGGACCCGAATGGTTGAACGAACTTCAGGTTCGCATCACAAGGGAGGGTCGACGAAGATGGCCAAGCCTATCACAATCTGCGCCGGAATCGATACCGGCAAACGGAAGCTGGACGTGGCGCTCGACGGCAGCGCGGAGACGCTGCAGGTCGAGAACACGGCGGACGGTCACAAGGCGTTGCTGGAATGGTTGCGGCGCCACCAGGTCAAACGGGTCGGGATCGAGGCGAGCGGCGGCTACGAACAGGCCGTCGTCGCCGAGCTGCGGCGCGCGCGAATGATCGTGGTGGTGTTCCAGCCGGCGCAGGTGCGCGCCTATGCCGAGTTTCGCGGGCAGCGCGCCAAGAACGACACGATCGACGCCGCGCTGATCGCCGCCTGCACCGCCGCGGTCAAGAAGATCCACCCCGCGCCCGACGCCAGGCTGCAGCCCTTCGCCGAGCATCTGACGATGATCGATCAGATCGGGGAGGATGTCGCGCAGCTCAAGAACCGGCTCGAGACCTGCCGCAACGCACGGATCCGGGCGATCTGGCAAGAAGACGTCGCCCGCCTGGCCCAGCGCAAAAGCGCCGAGCTCAAGGCCCTGGTGGCGGCGATCCGCCAGCATCCCGACCTCGCCGCGCGGCTCGCGCTGATCCACAGCGTCAGTGGCGCCGGGCTGCCGACCGCAGTTGGCATCCTGGTGCGCATGCCCGAGATCGGCACGCTCACCCGCGAACAAGCCGCGGCGCTGGCCGGCCTTGCCCCCTATGACGACGACAGCGGCGATCGGGTTGGCGTCCGTCACATCGACGGGGGGCGCCCGCGCTTGCGTCGTGCGCTTTACACCGCCGCCCTGCCGGCTTCGCTGCGCTGGAATCCGCAGCTCATCGCCCTTTACGACCGGCTGATCGCCGCCGGCAAAGGGCACAAGCGCGCGCTGATCGCCTGCGCCAGGAAGCTGCTGATCTTCATCAACACGGTCGTGGCGCGCGGCACGCCGTGGCAAGACAAGCCCCCACCTGCGGCAGCCGCGGTGGGCCGATCCACCGCCTGATCCCAGTTTCTTTGTTCGACCGGAGCACCGTTTCTTCGTCCCGACCTGCCGTCGCCACGACGTCGCGCGCAGCGGCCGTCAAGGATGGCCGTCGCTCCAATCCCACCTGACGTCGCGCTGCTGCCAGGCCACGCCTTGACGGCCGCGAGCACGGCGTCATGCTCAACGGCCAGCGGGCGATTCAATTGCACACAACCCGGCAATCTAATGGTTGCTACAGCTACACGGTCGCGGCTAGTCCGGGCGGACCATCTCGAACATGGCCTCGGGCCGGATCTCGAAATAGTCGCCGCGGCGGCCGGCGCGGACGATGGGGCGGGCGGCGGCGGTCTGGTAGACGCCGTCCTTGATCATGGCCTTGTCGATATGGACGGCGACGACTTCCCCTAACATGAGCCAGGCCTGCGCCTTCTCGCCATTGGCGTCCTGGAGCTGGACGATCTGGGTCAGCTTGCACTCGAAGGAGACCGGGCTCTCCGCCACCCGCGGCACGTTGACGATCTTGCTCGGCGCCGCAGTCAATCCCGCGATCGAGAACTCGCTGATATCGTGGGCGACGTGGGCGGCGGTCGCGTTCATCTGCTTCGCCAGATCCATGGTGGCGAGATTCCAGACGAACTCCCTCGTCTCCTGGATGTTGGCGACGCTGTCCTTCCAGGAGGTGGAGGAGAAGCCGATGATCGGCGGGACGTAGCAGAAGCCGTTGAAGAAGCTGTAGGGCGCGAGGTTGACGTGACCCTTGGCGTCGCGCGAGGAGATCCAGCCGATCGGGCGCGGGGCGATGATGGCGTTGAAGGGATCGTGCTTGAGGCCGTGGCCGTTCTTCGGTTCGTAATAATGCAGGTCTTTCGCGGTCACGCTGGGCTCTCTCTTGTTGTCCGTAGCCCGGATGAAGCGAAGCGCAATCCGGGGCTATCGCAAGCGGCTCTGATCCCGGGTTGCGCTTCGCTCCACCCGGGCTACAGAACTAGCTTGCTTTACCACGCGGCGAGAGGCCCGCGATCACAAAATCGATCATCTGGTCGATGGTCGGGCCCGGCTTGGTGGCGCATTGGGCGATCATCTGCGGGTGGAAGAAGCGCATCATGGCGGTGGTGGCGCAGAGCGAGGCGAGGTGCACGTCCGGAACATCGAACTCGCCCGAGGCCGCCCCCTGCCCGATCACCTGGCCGATGGTGGAGGCGATCATCTCCATATGGGCGACGCAGACGTCCCAGTCCTCCTGCATCGCGATTTCGACCATCTCGTGCAGCTTGGAGTCGCCGACATAGCGCTCGGTGTTCATGCGGTTGACGGTCTTCATCAGATCGCGCAGGCGGGTAACCGCGGGGCCTTGCGCCCGCACGATCCGCAGCGCCTCGACCTCGACCTCGCCCATCAGCGTCCGCGCCACGCCTTCGTGGATCGCCTTCTTCGAATCGAAGAAGCGATACACGTTGGCGGGGCTCATCCGGAGCTCCTTGGCGATGTCGGCGACCGTGGTCTTCTGGTAGCCGATCTGGCGGAACAGCCGTTCGGCCACCACGAGAATCCGCTCCCGGGTGTCACTCTCGATATGTTCCGAAACCAGCGTCATTTGTCGGGACTCAATTATGTGTTCACTGTTCAACTATTCAGCCGCTTCAGCAAGCGGAATTGCCGGGCGTGCATTGCCGTCATGCTGCGCCGCCGAAGCGGCTTTCTCGCCCGCGCCGCTCTCCTCCAGGCTCTTGCGGAACCACAGGGCATAAAGGCCCGGCAGGTATAACAGCGTCAGGAAGGTCGCGACGAACAGGCCGCCCATGATGGTGATTGCCATCGGGCCCCAGAAGGCCGAGCGCGACAGCGGGATCATCGCCAGGATCGCGGCGAGCGCGGTCAACACCACCGGGCGGGCGCGGCGGACGGTGGCCTCCACGATCGCCTCCTTCCGGGTCAGGCCGTGGGCGACATCGGTCTCGATCTGGTCGACCAGGATCACGGTGTTGCGCATGATCATGCCGGCGAGCGCGATCAGGCCGAGCAGCGCCACGAAGCCGAACGGCTGGTTGGCGACATTGAGCCCGAGGGACGCGCCGACGATGCCGAGCGGCGCCGTCAGGAAGACCAGGAGCAGGCGCGAGAAGCTCTGCAACTGGATCATCAACAGCGTCAGCATCACCAGCACCATCATCGGGAAGAGCACGAAGATCGACGCATTGCCCTTGGCCGATTCCTCGAACGCGCCGCCCGGCTCGATCCGGTAGGCCGGCTCGAGATGGTTCTGGATCTCCTTGAGCTTGGGCGAGATCTGGTTGGTCACATCAGGGGCCTGTACGCCGTCGACGACGTCGGAGCGCACGGTGATCGCCATGTCGCGGTTACGCCGCCACAGGATCGGCTCCTCATGCGCATACTCGATTTTCGCGATCTGCTGAAGCGGCACCGCGACACCGTTGCGTGAGGTGATCGTGAGATCGCCGACACGCCCCAGATCGAGCCGCTCGGACGGCACGGCGCGGGCGACCACGCCGACCTTCTCGATGCCGTCGCGGATGGTCGTGACCGGCGCACCCGAGATCAGCATCGACAGCGCCTGCGAGACCTCCTGCGGGGTCAGGCCGAGCGCGCGGGCGCGGTCCTGGTCGACGACGAGCTTCAGGTAGGGCGACTGCTCGTTCCAGTCGAGCTGCACGTCCTTGACGTTCTGGTTCTGCCGCATGATGTCGCGCACCTGGTAGGCGATATCGCGCACCTTGCTTGCGTCGGGACCGATCACGCGGAACTGAACGGGGAAGCCGACCGGCGGGCCGAAATTGAAGCGGTCGACGCGCACGCGCGCCTCGTTCAACGCGCCGTTGGCGGCCGCATTCTCGATCTTGGCCTTGATGCGCTCACGCGCCTCGACGTCCTTGGACAGAATCACGATCTCGGCAAAGGCCTCGTTCGGCAGTTGCGGGTTGAGGCCGAGCCAGAAGCGCGGCGAGCCCTGGCCGACATAGGCGGTGTAGGTCGCAATATCCTTGTCGCCTTTCAAAAGGTCCTCGGCCTTCTTGACGGCCTTCTCGGTCACGTTGAAGGCGGTGCCTTCCGGCAGGCGAAGCTGCAGGAACAGTTCAGGGCGTTCGGAGAGCGGAAAGAACTGCTGCTGGACGTGGCCGAAGGCGACGATCGAGGCGACGAACACGCCGACCGTTGATGCCACCACCGTGACGCGGTGATTGACGCACCACTGCACCACCGCGCGCAAACCGCGGTAAAGCCGGGTCTCGTAGATCGCGTGCGGATCGTGGTTGTGGTGCACCTTGATGTTGGGCAGCAGCTTTACGCCGATATAGGGCGTGAAGATCACCGCGACGAACCAGGAGGCGACCAGCGCGATCGCGACGATCCAGAAAATGCCGCCGGCATATTCGCCGACCGCCGAATTGGCAAAGCCGATCGGCAGGAAGCCGGCCGCGGTGACCAGCGTACCCGTCAGCATCGGAAACGCCGTGGATTCCCACGCGAACGATGCGGCGCGGAAGCGGTCCCAGCCCTGCTCCATCTTCACCACCATCATCTCGACCGCGATGATGGCGTCGTCGACGAGCAGGCCGAGCGCGATAATCAGCGCACCCAAAGTGATGCGGTGCAGGTCGAGCGACATCGCGTTCATGACGATGAAGACGATCGCCAGCACCAGCGGCACCGACATCGCCACCACGATGCCGGTGCGCCAGCCGAGTGCGAGGAAGGAGACGAACAGCACGATCGCGAGCGCCTCGATGAAGGAATGCACGAACTCGCTGACGGCATGCTCGACCACCTTCGGCTGGTCGGCGATCTGCTCGACGTCGATGCCCTGCGGCACCGCCTTCAAGAATTCGGCGGTCGCCTTCTCGACGTCCTTGCCGAGCTCGAGGATGTTGGCACCCTTGGCGGTCACGATGCCGATGCCGATCGCGGGCTTGCCTTCCTGGCGCACCGTGAAGGTCGGCGGATCGACGAAGCCGTGGGTGACGGTCGCGATATCGCCCAGGCGGAACACGCGGCCGTTGCTCTCGACCGGCGTCTCGGCCACCGCCTTGGCGCCATCGAGCGCGCCGGTGACGCGCAGCGGGACGCGCTGCGAGGACGTCTCGACCGTGCCGGCCGGGGTTACGTTGTTCTGCTTGGCGAGCGAGTCGAACAGCGCTTGCGGGGTGATACCGAGCGTGGCGAGCTTGGCGTGGGAGAACTCGACATAGATGCGCTCGTCCTGGGTGCCGTAGAAGTCGACCTTGGTCACCCCCGGCACGCGCAGAAGCCGCTGGCGGAAGCCTTCGGCCGCCTTCTTCAACTGCGCGTAATCGGCGCCGTCGCCGGTCATCATGTAGAGGATGGAATCGACGTCGGAGAACTCGTCATTGACGACGGGGCCGAGGATTCCTTGCGGCAACTGGCCCTGCACGTCGACCAGTTTCTTGCGCAGGAGGTAGAAGAGATAGGGCACGTCCTTCGGCGGCGTCGAATCGCGGAACGTCACCTGCATCGCCACGAAGGCCGGCTTGGAATAGGTCTGCACCTTCTCGAAGAACGGCAGTTCCTGCAGCTTCTTCTCGATGGGGTCGGCGACCTGGGTCTGCATCTCGTTCGCGGTTGCACCGGGCCAGATCACGGAGACGTTGACCACCTTCACCGTGAAGAACGGATCCTCGGCGCGGCCGAGCTTCTGATAGGAGAAGAAGCCGGCGGCGCCGAGCGCGATCATCAGGAACAGGATCAGGGTCGGATGGCTCACCGCCCAGCCCGACAGGTTGAAGCGCTTCATGTCACCCTCCAATATCCAAAACCGCTTACGGCCGACGGATCAGAACGACAGCGACGCGACGACGCGGACCTTCTGGGCCGGGTCGAGCTTCTGCACCCCGAGCGCCACCACCTTCGCGCCCTCCTCGACGCCGCCGGCGATCACGACGCAATTGCTCTCATAGGCCTTCACCTTGACCGGCTTCAGCGAGATCTCGCCGGCATCGTTGACGACGTAGAG
Source organism: Bradyrhizobium sp. Arg237L (assembly GCF_029990105.1). Taxonomy (NCBI): domain Bacteria; kingdom Pseudomonadati; phylum Pseudomonadota; class Alphaproteobacteria; order Hyphomicrobiales; family Nitrobacteraceae; genus Bradyrhizobium; species Bradyrhizobium sp. Arg237L. The sequence continues at coordinate 31,454 of NZ_JAQMIL010000098.1, forward strand.
CGAGGGATCGCCGCCCTGGCTGTACAGCGCCGACAGCGGCAGCTTCGCCACGCGCTCGGTCTCGGCATCGGCGAGCGTCAGCGTCGCCGTCATGCCGAGCGAGACGTCATCGCCAGCTTCCGGCAGCGAGAACTTGGCGAGATAGGTGCGGGTGGCGGGATCGGCCGAGGGGGCGACCTCGCGCAGCTTCGCGGCGTACTTCTTGCCCGCTTCCGACCACAGCGTCACGGTGGCGACGCCGGTCTTGGCGCGGCCGAGCAAGGTCTCGGGGATCGCGACCACCGCCTCCTTTTCGCCGAGCCGCGCCACGCGGATCGAGGTCTGGCCGGCGGCCACGACCTGGCCGGGCTCGATCAGGGTCGAGGTGACGACACCGCGGGTATCGGCAACGAGCGTTGCATAAGAAAGAGAGTTCTTGGTCAGCTCGACCGAGCGTTCGGCGCGGTTGAGGCGGGCGCGGGCCTCGTCTGCGGCCGCATGCGCCTGGTCCATCTGTGCATCCGTGGTCCAGCCCTTGGCGCGCAAATCCTTGGCGCGCTGCTCGGCGGCGGCTGCCTGCGCCAGCACGCCGGTGGCGGCGCGCAGTTCGGCTTCGGCCTGCTCTGCCTGCAGTTTCAGGTCGACTTCATCGAGGGTGGCGAGCGGCTGGCCGATATCGACGGTCTGGCCGACTTCGACGAGGCGCTTTGCGACCTTGCCGGCGACGCGGAAGCCCATGTCGCTCTCGATGCGCGGCTTGATCGTGCCGACAAAGCTGCGCTCCGGGGTTTCGGCCTCATAATGCACCATGGAGACCAAGACCGGACGCCCCGGATCGGCTTTCTCGGCGACCGTTTCGTCACAGCCGGCCAGCGAAATCGCCGCCAGCGCCAGCAGCGCGCCAGCTAAAAGCTTGTAATAGTTTGCAAAAATCGAACGGGCGAACATCGGTCTCTCCATCGGGCTGATGTCTGATGAAGAGTATTGATTGATCACTGACGAATGTCAATAATCGTCAGTAAACACCAAATCGTGAAATGGGGCGTGATTGACGGCAGGCAGGGGGGCGATGGCGCTTTAGCCCGGATGGAGCGCAGCACAATCCGGGGTTCTGGCCGTATGGATAGACCGGCCCCGGATTACGCTTGCGCTTCATCCGGGCTACGCGATGGCGAGGAATCGTAGATGGGGTAACGGGCCCCGGGCTGCCCTCCAAGCGAGCCGCGCTTGCTACGGCGCTATGGGTGGCGCGCTGCGCGCGGCTCGCTTGGAGGGCGG